>NZ_CP047130.1:3969866-4275240 GCF_009832865.1 Colwellia sp. 20A7
AGCATTACATACTCGATAGTGGCTTGCTTGTTAGCTTTTGAGCCATCAATATAACGAGCTGCAGCAGATATAAACTCTTCCAGTGGGTACTTTTTGTTAATTGGTACCAACTCATCACGTAAAGTATTGTCGGGTGCATGAATTGAAATAGCCAAAGCACAATCAATTTTTTCTTTAAGCATATCTAGCGCAGGTACAACACCAGAGGTACTTACAGTAACTCTACGTTTAGACAGTCCATAACCTAAATCATTCAGCATAGTATCAAGCGCTGGAATAAGGTTTTTCATGTTAAGTAACGGCTCGCCCATTCCCATCATAACGATATTAGTAATAGGACGCTTACCGGTAATACGTGTTGCGCCAATATCATTTGCTACACGCCACACTTGACCAATAATTTCAGCCATAGATAAATTACGATTGAAACCTTGTTGTGCTGTAGAACAAAAAGTACATTCAAGGGCACAGCCTACTTGTGATGATACACATAAAGTAGCGCGATCATTCTCAGGAATCCATACAGTTTCTATTTCTTGGCCGCCTTCTAACACAAGCGCGTACTTAATAGTGCCATCGCTAGAAACTTGCTTTTGAGAGATTTCAGGTGATTTTATTATGCAGTTTCGTTGTAACTTTTCTCTCAACTTTTTATTTATATTTGTCATTTGTTCAAAATCAGAATAACCAAAATGGTAGATCCACTTCATTATTTGATCTGCTCGAAAAGGTTTTTCACCAATAGAGGCAAAATATTCACGTAGCCCTTTATGGTCCAAATTCAATAAATTTACTTTGGTATTTTCTTTGGCACTTACTTTCACGATAGGGTCGCTCATACAACAAACTCTCACAATTTATACTAAAAACAGAAAAAAGATAAAACAAGGTTACGAATTGTACGCTTTTCACGCGAAACCCGCAATTTTACCGTAAAGATAAAACACAAAAGGATTTTACTGATTGCTCAGTAAAATCCTTTATAATTTAATTCATTATTTAATCAAGAAAACAAACTGAATGCTAGAAGGCTTCACAGAGCGTACGTTAATACGAAAATAAAGCCGACGACAAGAACATCCGTTTTCTATGGTTAAAAATGAATTAACGAGTACGTGGACAAATCTCTTCTTCTGTGAAGAAGTAAGCAATTTCACGTGCAGCAGATTCTAATGCATCACTACCATGAGCAGCATTTTCATCAATGCTATCAGCAAGATCAGCACGGATAGTACCAGCTAAAGCTTCAGCTGGGTTAGTAGCACCCATGATTTCACGGTTTTTAAGAACAGCGTTTTCGCCTTCTAAAACTTGAACCATTACTGGACCAGAAGTCATAAATTCAACTAAAGCACCAAAGAAAGGACGCTCGCTATGTTCTGCGTAGAAGCCTTCAGCTTTTTCTTGGCTTAAATGTAACATTTTTGATGCAACAATTTTTAAACCAGCAGTTTCAAAACGGTTGTAGATTTGACCAATATAGTTTTTAGCAACTGCGTCTGGTTTTACGATAGAAAAAGTACGTTCGATAGCCATGATAAGCCCTTTTAATAGATTTAAATTTTAGTGTAAATGGGTAGAGACCAGAACAATAGACTGACACCTACAAATTTTGGCGCGATTATAAACCAAGTCGCACTAAATTCCTATATTAACTCGTTAATAATTATTTAAATCTAGTGAAAGGGAAAATATTTTCTGGTCCTTTAGTCGTAATGAATAAATATAGAAAATACACCATCTTTTGCTTTTGGACATAAAAAGTAAAAAGCTCAGTTAACACTAACATAAGCTGCATCCCAAGCTAGTTAAAGCTTGTCAACATTCACTATTGGTAAAAACACAAAAAACCAACTCGTCCACCTGTGAAAATATCATTTTAGCTTGTTACATTTGGTCACATTGTCGAAAAAATTCAGCAATAGTTTCATAGTTCACTGCGCATCAAAATAAAAAACAATAATAGGAATATTGATGCAACTGATTAAACGAGTTCACGGGGAAGAACAACCATATTGGCCAGCAGGACCATTTAAAATTAGATTACCTTTTGTGCATTACCGCTGGGAATTACCAGAAATGATACAAGGTTTTTTTATGTTCGTCGTTGGCTTGGCTATGATCCCTTTACTGGAAAGCTATTTAGGTATGCCATATGAAGCCGCTTTAGCTTTTACTTTTATTGCGGGTGTCGGCTATATTTTACCAGGCTTGCTTGGCGTACCACTCGTTCCTGGTTGGATAACGCCAGCCATTCCAGTGGTATTACTATATTTAAAAGGTTTTGAACCAGGCCCAGAGGCAATAAGAGCATTATTTGCGCTTCAAATTGAAGTCACTCTTATCTTTCTTATTTTAGGCGTTACTCGCCTAGGCTCCAAATTAGTTAGCGTTATTCCAAACTCTCTAAAGTGTGGCGTAATTATTGGTGCAGGTATGGCAGCTATGATGGGTGAATTAAAGATAGGTGGTCGTATTGATACAACCCCAATTTCATTAATTGTGGGCTCTATAATTTCAGCTTATATACTCTTCTCGTTATCTTTTAAAAATGTTATCAATGAAAATGCACTTGCTCGCAGAATTGCCAATTTCGGCATGGTACCTGGAATGATCATTGCCATGATAGTTGGCTGGCTTGTGGGTGAATATCCGTTACCTGAAATAGAATGGGGGATTACTAATCCTGACTTTACGTTGATGTGGCAGTACCTACCCTTTACGATTGGTTACCCAGAATGGGAAATATTTTTACTTGCTATCCCCACTGCAATAATTGCCTACGTTATCGCTTTTGGTGACATTCTTGTTGGCTTTACTTTAGTAAAACGTGTTGATCATCTTCGTGATGATGAAAAAATTGAAGAGAATGTTGACCGTGTTCACTTGGTTACAGCTATTCGAAATGCTTTACATGCGTTTTTTGCACCATGGCCTGGTTTGGCTGGACCAGTATGGACAGCCGCTCATGCAACAGTAGCAGAACGTTATGCCATGGGACGTAAATCGATGGAGTCAATTTACAGTGGTGGCGGTACTTTTTGGATAAGTGGTTTATTAGCGCTTTTGGCCTTGCCTTTAGTGACATTATTTAAACCTGTTTTACCGATAGCACTCTCTTTAACATTAGTACTTACAGCCTATATTTGTATCATGGTTGGCATGGAGCAACTGAAAAACTCAACGGAACGAGGTGTTGCCGGTATTGTCGCCGTTACGTTAGCCATGCCAGATCCTAAATCTACCATGTATGCTGTGTGTATTGGCATAATACTGTACTTCCTTATTGAGCGCCCTAAGCTTATGGGGAAACATAACAGCAAAGATAATATTATTTTTTCCGATGAAACTCAGCAAGAAGTAAATAAACCGAATAGTAATACTTAGCAAGAGGGGAACATACCAATGACTACAACAAACATTTTTGAACAATATTTAGAGCCTAGCGAAGCTAATTATACGGCATTGAGTCCCGTTGCGTTTTTAGAAAGAGCAGCCTTTGTTTACCCAAATAAAACAGCAACCGTTAATGCTGACATTCGACATTCATGGTTAGAGGTTTTTCAACGATGCACACGCTTTGCCAGTGCGCTGTCAAAACGTGGTATTGGTCGGGGCGATACTGTATCGGTTATAGCACCAAACATTAGCGAACACTTTGAAGTACATTTTGGTGTTCCTATGTCTGGCGCAGTTCTTAATTCAATCAATACACGTCTCGACGCTGAAGCGATTGCTTTTATACTCGTACATGCCGAAACAAAGGTATTAATTACCGATAAAGAATTTAGCCCTTTAGTAAAAAAAGCACTACGTATGATCCCACATAAGCCGCTAGTGATTGATATTGATGATCCTAATTTTAATGAAGGCCAATTGATTGGTCAGTTAACCTATGATCAACTACTTGAAGAAGGTGATAGTACCTTTGAAGCAATAAGACCTAACAATGAATGGGATGCTATTTCATTAAATTATACTTCAGGCACAACCGGTGACCCCAAAGGCGTGGTTTACCACTATCGTGGCGCCTACCTTAACGCGGTAAGTAATGTTATTTCATGGAATATGGGCGAGCATCCAGTGTACCTCTGGACACTACCTATGTTTCATTGTAATGGTTGGTGTTTTCCTTGGTCAATTGCAGCGACCGCTGGCACGAGTATCAGTTTACGACATGTACGAGCAGAGCCTATATTTGAGTTGATTAAAACCGAAAAAGTGGGTTACTTCTGTGGCGCTCCTATTGTTTTAAATATGCTAAATGGCGCAGATGATTCATTAAAATCTGATATTAACCATACAGTGAAAGTAATGACTGCTGGTGCGCCACCACCAGCTTCAGTAATTGAAGGAATGGAAGCTTCAGGCTTTAAAGTCACGCATACCTATGGGTTAACTGAGACATACGGCCCTTCTGTTGTTTGTGCTTGGCATGACGAATGGAATGATGAAAGCACTGAGCAACAAGCTAAGTTGAAATCTCGCCAAGGAGTTCGTTCGCCTATGCTTGATCAATTGATGGTAGCAGACCCTGAAACTTTAGCGCCAATGCCAAAAGATGGTAAATCTGTTGGGGAAATATTTATGCGCGGTAATTTAGTGATGAAAGGATACTTAAAAAACCCCTCAACAACTCAATCAGCCTTCAAAGGCGGTTGGCTTCACTCAGGCGATATAGCGGTTTGGCACAGCGATGGGTATATTGAAATAAAAGATCGCTCAAAAGATGTCATTATTTCAGGTGGTGAAAACATTTCAAGCGTTGAAGTAGAAGATATTTTATATCGTCACCCTAAAGTGCAAGAAGTTGCCGTGGTAGCCAAAAAAGATGATAAGTGGGGCGAAACGCCATGCGCATTCATTACACCAATACCGAATATAGACATAACAGAGCAAGAAATAGTAACTTTTTGTCGTGATAATATGGCACACTTCAAAACACCAAAAACCATTGTCTTTGGCGAATTACCGAAAACATCAACAGGTAAAGTACAAAAATTTATTTTACGTGAGCAAGCGAATAAGTAATATGAAAGTTTCGATCAAATAGTAGCTACCCAACCGTCCTTCCGCTACTATTTTTGGGCTGGCTTCTCGCCAGCCCTTTTTTTATACTATTTTTTAGCTTCCATTTTCCGATTAAATAAACTCGGTAAACACAGGTGATTAATGTTCCTCCAGCAAAAATTATTCCGTACTTTTTTCTCTGCCATCACAGCTACGCTACTGCTATTGTTTATTGGCATTTACTGGTATTCAGTACCTCTAATTAATAAAGAGGTCTATCAAATTGAAAAAAATGCGAGTCGTTTGGTATTAAATAATATTTTTGAATTAGCTAGCAATATGCAACTAGATTTAAAACCACCCAAAGAAGAAGTGGTAAACAGGCTGCAACAAATAATAAAAAAAAGTGTGATCGCAAAAACAGGTTATCTTTTCATTTTTGATGAACAAGGCAATATGCTATACCACCCTAACCCCAACATTAATGGTACTAACGCCGTAAAACTTAAAAATACCCATAATGGTAAATATATTTTACAAGAGCTTATATCCGTTGCGGATACAGGAAAAGAACTTGAATATAAATGGGATAAACCTACCGACGCAAATAATTACAGCCATAACAAAATATCGTTAGTAAGACACTTACCTGAGTTAGGTTGGTATATTTGCTCTTCTGTTTATATCGATGAATTACAAAGTAGTGGCAAACTTCTTAGCCAACGCATTTTAACTATGGGTTTTATTACCTTTATGTGTGCTATTTTTTTAGCGCTACTTTTTTCTTCCTGGATAACGAAACCAATTAATGCACTGGCATTAATTGCCAGAAAAGTAAGCCAAGGTGACTTAAACGTCACCAGCGGTATATCACGTAAAGATGAATTAGGCATTTTAGGTAAAGCATTTGACGATATGGTGCTACAAATGCGCGAAAATATAGAGATGTTAGACTTAAAAGTAGCGTCTCGCACACAGACTTTATCTACTACCAACGCACAACTACAGCAAGCCATGAGTGAAAGCCAACAAGCACAAAAACAACTCGCTCAAGTTCAACATATCAATGCTATTGGGCAACTTGCGGGAGGCTTAGCTCACGATTTTAATAATATACTTACCATCATTTTAGGTAACCTACATGCTGCTAAGCAAGATAATGAGCATAATGAAGCGTTATTATTACATTTACTGCCCGCAATAAAAGCATCACGTAAAGGCAGCGACATTACTAACCGTTTACTAGCCTTTTCAAGACGACAATATTTACGCCCTTGTCCGGTGAATATTACCGTACTGATTGATGAAACAATCGCGCTTTTAAAAGGTTCATTACCCAGTAAAGTAACGGTTAAAACAGACTATAGAGATAACAACCTTTATGTTTATGTCGATGAGAATCAATTAGAGAACTGCTTAATTAATTTAGTCTTAAATGCGAAAGATGCGATGCCAAACGGAGGAAACATCACAATAACAGTCAATAAAAAAACGGTAGAAGAGCCTTTACAATTTGATGAAGAAGTTATCTTCGCTGACTACATTGAAATCACGATTATTGACAATGGTTCTGGTTTTTCTGAACAAGCAATAAGTAAAGCATTCGAACCTTTTTTTACCTCTAAAGAAACTCATCAAGGTTCAGGTCTTGGCTTAAGTACTGCATTTGGTTTTATCAAGCAATCAAAAGGCTACATTCGCATTGCGAATCAAGAAAACGGTGGTGCGAAAATATCACTATTATTGCCCTTACTTATTTATAAAGAAGAAAATCTGTCGAAATCATCCCTTCATAACGAGAATAAAACCACAATCACAACTGACTTTTCAAATAAACTTATTTTATTAGTCGAAGACGATAATGATGTTCGTGCTATAGTTAGAAAGCAGTTAATAGCATTTGGCCTAAACGTTATCGAGGCAAATGATAGTGATGAAGCAGAACAACTTATTGATACTATTGATGACTTATACGGCATGGTTTCAGATATCAGCATGCCGGGCAATAAAGATGGATTTGAACTGGCTACACTGTTAAAAAGTCGATCGCCTGACTGTAAAATTGTTCTCATGAGTGGCTACTTTCATCCTCCGAATGAGCCCAGTGAAGACATGCCAATTTTGTTAAAAAAGCCCTTTGTGGCGAATAAACTATTTCAAGCATTACAATAAAAAACATCGAGGTGACGACACTTGTGAACACTAAACCTTTAATTTACGTTATCGATGATGAACCTGAGATATGCAGCTTAGTTTGCCAAGAGCTTGAACGTTATAACTTTAGAGCTCAGGCCTTTTATACTGGAAAAGAAGCTTTATTAGCAATAAAAAAACAATTACCTTCACTTTGTATTATCGATCTAGGTTTACCCGATATGGATGGCTTGTCATTAGTGAAAAAGCTTTTCGACGATAAAAAAATTGGCGTTATAATTTTATCGGGACGAAATAGCTTACCTGATAAAGTATTAGGTTTAGAGCTAGGTGCTGATGATTATATTGGTAAACCTTTTGATCCACGAGAGCTAGTAGCACGAGTAAAAAGCATTATTCGTCGACTTGTTGTTAGTGAATTACCTGACACAACATTGCAAACCGCCAGCTTTGGTGATTGGACCTTTGAACAATCGACACTTACTTTGTATAACGATCAAGGTGAGAGTTTTATGCTAAGCGCGGCTGAAGCTGAAATATTTATGATATTACTTAAAGCACCTCGACAGATATTGTCACGAGAGCGTTTACTTAGCCTTGATGCAACGTCCTTTGATCGCAGTATAGACGTTAGAATGTCGAGATTAAGAAAGAAAATAGAACAAGATCATAAAAACCCAAAAATAATAAAAACAGTTTACGGTGCGGGTTATATTTTTACCTTAGAGGTTACTTGGCAGTAAGTATGCTCACTGCCAAGTTGTTCATCTTATTATAAAATTATACGCTTGTACGCTTATATTGACGATATTCAGGGTTCCAAAAATTTTGCTCTATTTTCGCCAATAAATCAGCATCAGATAATTCAAGAGCCAAATCTTGCTCATAAGCAACTTTAGCAATAGCAAAAGCAATCTCTTTACTTAATTGTGCTATTTGAGTTAATGGTGGTAATAACTCTCCCTTCCCTGTGTTAGCTAATGGTGAAGCCGCTGCTAAAGTTTCACTAGCTACTTGCAACATTTTGTCTGTAATTCGACTTATATTCGCTGAGATAACCCCTAGACCAATACCTGGGAAGATATAGCTATTATTACATTGTGCTACAGGGAACGATTCACCTTGATATTCAACAGGATCAAATGGACTACCGGTAGCAATAATAACACTGCCTTCTGTCCAATTGATTACCTGGCTTGGTGTTGCTTCAACTTGTCTTGATGGATTACTAAGCGGGAAGATAATAGGCTTATCACAATGTTGTTTCATTGCTTTGATCACTTCTTCACTAAATAAACCAGCCTGTCCTGATACACCTATTAAAATGTCAGGTTGAGCGCCATGCATCACCTCTAATAATGATGCATATTCACCTTCAATATCCCAAGACTCTAACGCGATTTTATTTTGTACCAATCGCTCTTGGAAATCTCTTAACTCACTCATGCCTTGTGTTAATAAGCCAAATCTATCAACCATAAATACTTGGCTTCTAGCTTTTAATGGCGAAACGCCCTCACTAACCATCTGAGTAATTATTTGTTCTGCAATGCCACAACCGGCTGAACCAGCGCCGACAAAAGCAACTTTAAGTTGTGATAATTTAACACCTTTACTTCGAGAAGCCGCAAGTAAAGTACCAACCGTTACAGATGCTGTTCCTTGTATATCATCATTAAAACAACATATTTGATCACGGTATCGGCTTAAAAGCGGCATAGCATTTGGTTGTGCAAAATCCTCGAACTGCAAAAGAACCTTAGGCCATCGGCGTTTTACAGCGTCAATAAATAGCCCTAAAAACTCATCATACTCAGCTTGACCAATACGTTTATGGCGTGCTCCCATATACATTGGATCGTCTAATAACTTTTGATTATTAGTACCAACATCTAGCATAACCGGCAAAGTATAAGCTGGGCTAATCCCCCCACAAGCGGTATATAAAGAAAGCTTGCCAATTGGAATACCCATACCGCCAATACCCTGATCGCCTAAGCCTAAAATTCGCTCGCCGTCAGTTACAACAATTATTTTCACTTTATTTTTAGTCGCATTTCTTAAAATATCATCTATTTGATACCTGTCATCATAAGAAATAAATAAGCCGCGTGAACTACGATAAATGTCTGAAAACTGCTCACAGGCGTCACCAACTGTAGGTGTATAAATAATTGGCATCATTTCAGCTAAATGATTTTGTACTAATTTAAAAAATAATGTTTCGTTATTATCATGTATCGCACGTAAGTAAATATGCTTATTAATATCGGTATGAAAAGAACAATACTGACGATAGGCTCTAGCAACTTGCTCATCTATGGTTTCAAAGCGCGGCGGTAATAAACCAGTTAAGTTAAAGTTCATACGTTCTTGGGGATCAAAAGCACTACCTTTGTTTAATAGTGGTGTTTCTAATAACGTTGGACCTGCATAGGGGATATATAAAGAGCGCTTGCTTTTAGTCATATTTACTTACTGCTTATGTTGAGGTTTATGTTTATTAATTTTTAAATTAAAATTTTACTGTCTTGAGAGCTGCACGCGATGCATCATTATTTACGTGAATACCAGAAATACACTCAAATGATATTGATTGCAGTATAAAGGATATTTTCAGTTCGTCATAGGTTACACCAAAGAATTACTAAAACTAAGCGATAGCACTACTTAATGATATACACACTACCTAGTATAGGGAGAATTTATCATATGCTATAAAGAGATAGCTATGATTTCAAAGGAAGTATCGGTAATTTTATGGGTAAAGTAGTTCAATAATAATACGGCTGTCACTTTACACTATTAAAAGATTTTGAGGGTGTAACTGTGATGCAAAGTAATAGGCTAAAAAGCGCTATTGATAGAATAGCGATAACTTTTTAGCACTTATTACGTCAGGATAAAAGTATTACGTACAGTATCCTGAACTAACCAACTGAGCTTATAGATTGAACTGATAAACTAAGTTTATCCACTTAACTAATCAGCTTCATCTATCCAAGCTAATTGAATGGCTTCTAATACACGTTCACCACAATGGGCAGGATCATCATTAAAGCGCTCAAGATCAAGCACCCATTGACGAAGATCAGTAAAGTTTAATGTAAGTGGATCTACATCAGGATATTGCTCAATTAAATCAAGCGCTATCTCTAATGAATCAATCCACTTAAGTCCTGCTGAAGTATTCATTTTTTGTCCTATGTGCAATTAAAGTGTAAATTATATTTATGCTAAAATAATAAATGAAACCAAAAGTAGTCGGCTATTAACATTAATATAAGCCATAACAACAGCAACCGTGCTCTTTTGCAATATACACACTCAGTTTTCCACCATTGCCGTAGTTTTATCATAAGCGTGTTTTCAGTCATTTATTGGAAGAATCTTTTTAGCATAGATTTATTTACTCCCGATTCTACAATAGTTTCACTACAATACAACGGTTTAAAACCATTTATTCCAACATAGCTTTGTAACTTATCTTCCGATGAAATATTCTTTTCAAAATCACCTGTAGCAGGATTGAAACGATACTCTTTAGACCATGCCGCTATATTTTCAGTTAACTTGTTAATAGCCTCAACAACAAATTTCGCTTCTTCATTGCTTGTTGTAGGGTGAAAAGAAGCTCTAATCCAACCCGGCTTTTCACAATAATTTCCTTCGTCAATTTGTTGAGTAATTTGTTGTGAAGTATTCTGATCAACGTTAAGTAAAATATGGCCGTAAGTTCCGGCACATGAACAACCGCCACGTGTTTGAATGCCAAATTTATCATTAAGTAAACGTACAACTAAATTGTAATGCACATTAGTGATATAAAATGACACTATCGCTAAACGGTCAATAATTTCAGGCTCAAGCATATTTACGGTTTTGTTTTTACTTAGCTCGGCCATTACATATTCTGTTAGTTCTTGCTCTCGCTTAGCAATATTGTCTGTACCCATCGCATCTTTTACTTTGATAGCTAACGCAGTACGAATACATTGTAAAAAACCTGGCGTGCCGCCATCTTCACGTATTTCAATATTATTAAAGAAACTATGCTTTCCCCACGGATTAGTCCAAGTAACTGTTCCGCCACCCGGATGGTCAGGGATTTTATTTTTATACAAACTTTTATTAAAAATAAGTACGCCAGAGCTGCCTGGACCGCCAAGAAATTTGTGTGGTGAAAAAAAGATAGCATCTAAAGTTTGTAACTTATCAACCGGGTGCATATCTATATCAACATAAGGCGCTGAGCAAGCAAAGTCGACAAAACATAACCCGTCATGCTGATGCATGATTTCAGCTAATTGATGGTAAGGAGTTTTTATACCCGTAACATTTGAGCAAGCTGTGAATGAGCCTATTTTTACTTTACGATTCTTATACTTTACTAATAACTCTTCTAAGTTTTCTAAAGAAGGTAAGCCGTTTTTGTCACTAGCAACAATTTCTAATGTAACATCACATTCATACCAAGTTGTTTGATTAGAATGATGTTCCATATGTGTAATAAATACGACTGGCTTATCTTCCTCACTAAAATTAACTTGCTCAGCCATGCGCTCCGGAATTCTCAATCCTAGAATTCGTTGGAATTTATTCACAACATCGGTCATTCCTGCGCCAGAGGTAATTAAAATATCGTTATCACAGGCATTGACATGACGCTTGATCACTTTTTGCGCATCATGATAAGCCAATGTCATGGTACTACCCGTCAAATTAGTTTCTGTATGGGTGTTTGCTACATAAGGACCAAGTGTATGGCTAATATAACTTTCTATTGGCTGATATAAACGACCGCTTGCAGTCCAGTCAGCATAAATGATTTGTTGTTGCTTACCATCAATTTCATGCTCAAGGTTTTGTCCTATAATGTGCTGACGAAATTTAGAAAAGTGCTGCTCTAATGACATAAGTATCCCTTGTTCGATTAACCTCATGCGAGTTTAATCATTTATAAATAAGTAAGAGATAAGTAAACTAATCTTTAAGGAATCACCAATGGCAATTCTGTAGAGCGCTTAATCTCTTCCATGGCAAAACTAGAGGTAACATCAGTCAAGCTTGTTGCTTGAATAAAACGCTGATAAAAAGCATCATAACTAGCAATATCCTTAACCACTACACGCAGCAAATAATCGTATTCACCACTCATACGATAAAAATCGACCACTTCAGGAAACGCTGAAACAGTTTTAGAAAACTGTGACAACCAATCACTATCATGCTTACTAGTTTTGACTTGAACAAAAACCGATACGCTTAAATCTAATAATTTAGCATCAAGCAATGCGACTTTACGTTTGATGACTCCACTTTTCTCTAGTTTTTGTAGACGACGCCAGCACGGGGTTTTAGTTAATCCAACACGCTTAGCTAATTCATCAATCGCAATACTAACATCACGCTGCAGAATAGCAATAAGCCGCAAATCTATATCATTTAAGTGCATTTAATTCTAATTATTAATATTAATTTAGAACAAAATAACTTAATGACATTGTAAAATCAAATTTAGAGAAAAGTTATGCCCCAAAAGGGTCATTATGAGAAATACAATTTTTTAAAAAAAGTAGAAAAAATCAGGAATAAACTAATAATTTTTTATAAAAAAAGGAAATTTAGAAGAAATTTGCTTAAAATATTTTTACAAATGAGTAGTGCTTAAATAGTTAAAGTGAACGTTACTGGGCCGTCATTCAATAATTGCACTTTCATATCAGCACCGAATTTACCTGTTGGGACAGTAAAGCCTTTATCACGTAACTGTTGGCAGAAGAATTGATAGAGATCATTACTAAAGTCTGGCTTAGCTGCAGAAGTAAAACTTGGTCGCATCCCGCTACTGGTATCTGCTGCTAGCGTAAATTGCGACACAACTAAGATGTCGCCATTTGCTTGTTTGACATTCAAATTCATTTTTCCGTTTTCATCATTGAAAACCCTATAACCAGCAACTCGCTCGGCAAGCCGCTTAGCTTTTGCTTGTGAATCTTCAGGCTCAACGGCTAAAAAAACGAGTAGCCCCTGCTCTATCTCACCTATGACTTCATTATCAACGGTCACACTTGCCGAGCTTACTCTTTGAATTAATGCAATCATATTTTTGGGTTTTCCAATTCACTTTCTAGTTCATATTCCTGTAAAGATACCGTAATTACAGCCCCGCCTAATACAATTAACCAAGATAAATATACCCACAAAAATAAGATAGGTACTATGGCTAGTGCACCATATATTGCCTGGTAAGAAGGAAATGCAGCTAAGTATTCTGCAAATATTTTTTTCGCAAATTCAAATAAAATTGCGGCGACTAAAGCGCCAGAAAAAGCATATTTAAATGGTACTGCTTTATTGGGCACTAGCATATACAACAATACAAAAGCCGACATAGAAGACAATATAGGCAGCAGCCTAAAAAGTTGATCTGTAATACCAAAATTATCCTCAACGCCTATTGCGACTAATGAGACTATATAAGAGGAAATAGCAATGCTAGCGCCAACTAAAAGTGGCCCTAAGGTAAGTATCATCCAATACATAGAGAATGATGTTATAACACGGCGCTTTTGCGTTACTTGCCAAATATTATTAAACGTTTTATCAATAGAAGAGATTAATAACAAGGCAACAACAAATAGAAAAGATATAGCAACCGCTGACATTTTAGAGGCATTAGCCACAAACGACGCTAAATACTCTTGCACCACGCCGCTAGCCGCTGGTACAAAGTTTTCAAAAACCAGTTGTTCAACACTTTTATGAATATCAGCAAAAATAGGAAATGCCGTTGCTACTGATAATGCAACCACCATCAAAGGCACGAGTGACATTAAACTAACATAGGAAAGATGACCTGCCACAACAGGTAATTGTGATCTATTAATACGCTTTAACAAATAGTTAAAAAACGATAAATAATGCCGCCAAGGTAATGACTGTTTTACTTTTTCAAAAAATACGTACATGGAACTCATATAGATACCAATAGGATAATTTATGACTTTAGGGTGTATGAATAAACTTAAAATAGACAAAACTACTTGATCATAGTTATTCTATATTTCATTAATTTACTGATTTTTTAATAGTAAATATTATATTATGATATCAGCAACGAATTTACTAGCAAGGTGTGTTATGTCAAATCAAGGTTCTGGTGGCAATGTTATTGCTGCAATTTGTAATATATTTTTTCCGGGTCTCGGCCAATTAGTACAAGGAAGACTTTTACCGGCAATTATATTTGCGATCGTTTGTGTTGGCGGGTATGCATTGTGGTGGCTGATTATTCCTGCCATTATAGCCGCTATATTCCATTTATACTCTATTCTTGATGCTGCTACATTTAACAGTAATGGTTAATAAGCATTCATAATTTAGTTATATTTTTTTAACAAAAAAGGCCGGTTGATTTAACATCAACCGGCCTTTTAAATTAACTTAAGTAATTAATTATTACTTACCTGAACGGCCTTCACGTTTACGATCATTCTCTTTCAAGAATTTCTTACGTATACGGATGCTTTCTGGTGTTACTTCAACTAATTCATCGTTATCGATAAATTCTAATGCTTGCTCTAATGACATAATGATAGGCGGCGTTAATGTTTGTGCTTCATCTGTACCAGAAGAACGAACGTTAGTTAATTGCTTACCTTTAAGTGCGTTAACGGTTAAATCGTTATCGCGACTATGAATACCAATTACTTGACCTTCATAAATATCAATACCGTGACCAATTAACATACGACCGCGAGATTGTAAGTTAAATATAGCGTTAGTTAGTGCTTTACCTGTAGCGTTAGCAACCATTACACCATTTTTACGTTGGCCAATTTCGCCACCCTTGTGAGGTCCGTATTCAAAGAATGTATGGTAGATCAAACCAGAACCAGACGTTAATGTCATGAATTCAGTTTGGAAACCAATTAAACCACGGCTTGGCATAATAAAGTCCATACGGATACGACCAGTACCGTCTGGTGCCATATCCGTTAGTTCAGCTTTACGAACGCCCATTTTTTCCATAATCGGACCTTGATGTTGTTCTTCAACATCAATAGTTACTGTTTCGTATGGTTCTTCTAATACACCATTAACTTCACGAATAATAACTTCTGGACGAGATACAGCTAGCTCAAAACCTTCACGACGCATGTTTTCAATTAGAATACCTAAATGAAGTTCACCACGACCTGATACTTTAAATTTATCAGCATCTTCTAATTGCTCAACACGTAATGCAACGTTATGAATCAATTCTTTATCTAAACGATCTTTAATATTACGTGACGTTACAAATTTACCTTCTTTACCACAAAATGGTGAAGTGTTAACTTGGAATGTCATGTTGATTGTAGGCTCATCAACTGATAATGCAGGTAAACCTTCAACAGTCGTAGGACAACAAATCGTATCAGAGATTTTTAATTCGCCTAAACCAGTAATTGCAATAATATCGCCAGCAAAACCTTCAGCAACATCTAAACGCTCTAGTCCTAAATAACCAAATACTTTACCTACTTTAGCATTATGTACGCCGCCGTTAGCAAGTTGAATAGTTACTTGTTGGTTAGGTTTAACTGAACCACGAGTAATACGACCAACACCGATAACACCTAAGTAAGAGCTGTAATCAAGTTGAGAGATTTGCATTTGGAATGGACCATCTGGATCCGCTACTGGTTGTGGCACTTCTTTAAGGATAGTGTCAAACAATGGCGTCATATCTGTGCCAACTTCGCCTTCTTCAAGTGTAGCCCAACCGTTAATAGCTGAAGCATAAACCACTTTAAAATCAAGCTGTTCATCAGTAGCACCAAGGTTATCAAACAATTCAAAAACTTGATCCATAACCCAATCAGGGCGAGAACCAGGCTTATCAATTTTATTAATAACAACAATTGGCTTTAAACCTTGAGCAAACGCTTTTTTCGTTACGAAACGCGTTTGTGGCATAGGACCTTCTTGCGCATCAACAATAAGTAAAACTGAATCTACCATTGACATTACACGCTCTACTTCACCACCAAAATCGGCATGGCCAGGAGTATCTACAATGTTTACACGGTAGCCATTCCAGTTAATAGCCGTGTTTTTAGCTAAGATGGTGATACCACGTTCTTTTTCGATATCATTTGAATCCATTGTACGTTCTTCTAGACCGCCACGCGTATCTAGTGTACCCGATTGCTCTAATAATTTATCTACTAAAGTCGTTTTTCCGTGGTCAACGTGAGCAATAATTGCCACATTTCTTAATTTATCTAACACAGGCGTTACTCGCTGTTTCATTATTATTTAATACCACAACAAAACGCGGGGCTTAAATAACTAAGGCTTTAATTGGGCGCGTATTATACAGTTTTTTTATATTAAAAGATATTTTTTATCATAAACCTGCTTTATGACGTATTTGTGTCAAAATGGTACAAAATAGTACATGAAAATTGATCAAAATGAGATATAGTGACTTTCGGACTAGTATTTTGCACCAAAAAGATCTTATAGTGCACCATATTCGTGCAAACTGTTTTTTGCACACTTTATAAGCCATTGTTTTATCTATGGTTTATAATTGGCACAATATTAGCTTATGTATGTCAAAACTTTGGTCTATATCAAAAGAAATTTAAAACTAACTTCACTGGAGAGACAAAATGTCACAAGCAGTATTCGATTTAATAAAAGAACACGACGTCAAATTTGTTGACCTTCGTTTTACCGACACTAAAGGTAAAGAACAACATGTTTCTATTCCTCATCATCAAGTAAACGAAGATTTTTTTGAAGACGGTAAAATGTTCGATGGTTCTTCAATTCAAGGTTGGAAAGGAATTAACAAATCTGACATGGTATTAATGCCTGATGCAGATTCTGCTGTTTTAGACCCGTTTACAGACGCTGTAACATTAAACATTCGTTGTGATGTAGTAGAACCAGATACAATGCAAGGTTATAGCCGTGACCCACGTTCTGTGGCTAAGCGTGCTGAAGAATATTTACGTTCTACAGGTATCGCTGATACTGTATTAATTGGTCCTGAGCCAGAATTCTTCTTATTTGATGACGTACGTTTTCATACTGACATCAGTGGTTCTTTCTTTAAAGTTGATGATAAAGAAGCATGTTGGAATTCAGGTACTGAATATGAAGAAGGCAACATGGGACATCGTCCTGGCCTTAAAGGTGGTTACTTCCCAGTATCTCCAGTAGATTCTTCACAAGATATACGTTCAGCAATGTGTTTAGTAATGGAAGATATGGGCTTAGTTGTTGAAGCTCATCACCATGAAGTAGCAACTGCTGGTCAAAACGAAATCGCTTGTCGCTTCAATACTATGGTATTAAAAGCTGATGAAGTTCAAATTTATAAGTATGTTGTTCATAACGTTGCTCACGCATACGGTAAAACAGCTACATTTATGCCTAAGCCATTAGTAGGTGATAACGGTTCTGGTATGCACGTTCATCAATCTCTTGCTAAAGATGGTGTTAACTTGTTCTCTGGTGATAAGTACGGCGGATTGTCTGAAATGGCTATCTACTACATCGGTGGTATCATCAAGCATGCTAAAGCACTTAATGCATTCACTAACCCTGCAACTAACTCGTACAAACGTTTAGTTCCTCATTTTGAAGCACCTATTATGTTAGCTTACTCAGCGGCTAACCGTTCTGCTTCAATTCGTATTCCAGTAGTGCCAACACCAAAAGCAACACGTATCGAAGTTCGCTTCCCAGATCCAGCTTGTAACCCTTACTTAGCATTCTCTGCTATGTTAATGGCTGGCCTTGACGGTATCAAAAACAAGATTCACCCTGGCGATGCTATGGATAAAGATCTTTATGACCTTCCGGCTGAAGAAGCAGCAGAAATTCCACAAGTTGCAACATCATTAACTGAAGCATTAGATGCTTTAGCTGCAGATAACGACTTCTTAACTGCTGGTGGTGTTATGGATCTCGATATGATCAATGCCTACATCGAACTTAAACGCGCTGATTGTGAATTATTAAATACTTCAACTCACCCAGTAGAATTTGCGATGTACTACAGCGTTTAATTTTAACGTTAACAGTTAAGCATAATAATATTAAGCTCACTTCGGTGAGCTTTTTTTATGCTCTAATTATTTATCAGTAGTAAAATTATAAATTTTTGTATAAATTATAACTACCGATACCTAATCTCTGTGTATTTGGATATATCTAAAGGAACAAGATATACTTGATAAATTATGATTAAATTTTTATTACTATTAATACTTATATCCATCATTACTCCCATTAACGCGAGTACCACTAAAATATACCTTTGGCGTAATGAAGCTGGCCAACTAGTGTATTCAGATACCCCATCACCAGGCGCAGAAGAAGTAAAAACCAACCCAGGGCATGTAATAAAATCATCAAGCTCGATAGATATACAAGTACTTGATATTCAAAAAAAGATAGTACCTGAAGATTACAAAATCATAATTAATAACCCTAAAAATAATGACACAGTCCGTGATAATACGGGATCTGTTCTTGTTAGTGCTGTAATACAGCCGAGATTTAAGCGTGGCTTAAAAGTTCAGCTTATTTTAGATGGCAAAACTTATCAAAATCCTCAAAGTCACACTCAATTTTCTCTTCGAAATATTGACCGCGGTGAACATCAAATAAAAATGCAAGTATTCAACGAAGAAGGCAAGGTAATTGCATTATCTGAACCTATAACGTTTTATATGCATAGAGCCTCTATTAATTAGTGAAAATTAGCACTAAATAGCTGCATTTAGCACTGCAAATAAAACCTTTCTAGAATATACTAAATTGAGAGCACCAAATTAGTGCATCACTGTAGAAGCATGGGACTTTATGTTGCACACAAGACAAGATATCCAACGACTTAAATTAAGTTATCAGCAGACTCTCGCGAATCAATTAGTGACTGCGGTGCTTATACTCGATCAAAAATTAAATATTTGTTACCTAAACCCTGCTGCCGAAGCTCTGCTAATAAAGAGTTTATACAAACTATATGGCAGTCCTTTTGATTTAATATTCGCAAATACATCAATAACTAAATCACGTTTAGAACAGTTGCTTACGACGGGACAAGAATTTACTGATAGCGAAATAGTGATAGAGTTTAATAAAAATCATCGTTTTACAGCAGAAGTAACAGCCTCATCAGTCGAATTTTATCGTATTCCTCACATACTGATTGAGTTCAAACAAATTGATCAACAGAAACAAATCAGCCTTGAAATTTTTCAACATCAACAATGGATTGCTGCTCGCGACTTAATAAAAGGTTTAGCGCATGAAATTAAAAATCCGCTTGGGGGTCTTCGTGGTGCAGCTCAGTTATTAAATAAAGAGCTTGATGAAGAGCAGCAAGAATACACAGCGATGATTATAGAACAAGCTGACAGATTAACTAACTTAGTAGACCGTTTATTAGGTCCAAATCAATTACCACAAGTCAAAAGTTATAATATTCATTCTGTATTAGAAAAAGTATGCCAAGTGGTTAACTTTTCAAGCGAACAGGAAATAGAGTTAAAACGTGATTACGATCCCTCAATTCCTAACATAGAATGTGATCAAGAAAAAATACAACAAGCTGTATTAAATATTGTGAATAACGCTATTCAAGCAATAAAGTCAGACAATAAAATAACCATAAAAACACGAATAGCCAGTAATGCAACGATTAACGGTAAGCAAATAAAACTGGCAGTAAAAATTAGCATTATTGATGACGGACCAGGTATTCCAGAAAAGATACAAGATACGTTGTTTTATCCTATGGTATCAGGGCGATCAAATGGAACAGGTTTAGGGTTATCTATTTCGCAAACTTTAATAAATCAGCACCAAGGCAAACTTTCTTGCCAAAGTCGTCCAGGACATACAGAGTTTATAATACTCCTACCTTTAAGCTAGTTATACGCTTTTTTATTTAGGACTATGAAACACAACTTTAAAAATTAACACAAGAGAATACATGATGATTACTGAACAAGTATGGATAGTTGATGACGACAGCTCAATTCGCTGGGTGTTAGAAAAAGCCTTTACTAAAGCCAATATAACTACAGCCTCATTTGAAAGCGCCAGTAATTTATTAATAGCGCTTGATCATGATCAGCCAGAGGTCATTATATCTGATATAAGAATGCCAGATATTGACGGCATGAGTTTACTTAACACGATTAGTAAAGATCACCCTCATATTCCCGTTATTATCATGACAGCACATTCAGATTTAGACAGTGCTGTGAATGCTTATCAAGGAGGTGCATTTGAATATTTACCTAAACCTTTTGATATGGATGAAGCTGTAACACTGACAAAACGCGCATTAACACATGCTCAGGAACAGAATGCCAAGAACCAACAAAATGATGTTACCCCACTAGCGGCGGGCTTAATTGGTGAAGCCCCTGCAATGCAGGAAGTATTTCGAGCTATCGGGCGATTATCTCGTTCAAGTATCAGTGTTTTAATCAATGGTGAGTCAGGTACAGGTAAAGAATTAGTCGCTCATGCCCTGCACTCTCATAGCCCACGCTCTCAAGCACCATTCATTCCTCTAAATATGGCAGCTATACCTAAAGATCTTATCGAATCTGAGCTATTTGGTCATGAGAAAGGCGCATTTACTGGTGCAAATTCCGTACGCCAAGGAAGATTTGAACAAGCACATGGTGGTACATTATTTCTTGATGAAATAGGTGATATGCCACTCGAGATTCAAACTCGTTTATTACGCGTATTATCAGATGGTCAATTTTATCGGGTTGGCGGTCATTCACCAGTGCAGGTTGATGTACGTATTATCGCAGCAACTCATCAAAACCTAGAAGACAGAGTTAACAATAATGAATTTAGAGAGGATTTGTTTCATCGTCTTAATGTTATCCGTATCCAATTGCCTAGTTTACGCGAAAGAAAAGAAGATATAGTTCAATTAAGTCAGCATTTTCTCAAACAAGCCGCTAACGAATTAAGTGTTGAGCCTAAAACCATCAGCAAGAAAGCTGCTGCATTCTTAGAGCAATTTCAATGGCCGGGTAATGTTAGACAACTTGAAAACATTTGTCGATTTCTGACGGTAATGGCCAGTGGCCAAGAAATATTATTAGAAGATTTACCGAGCGAGCTTACTGAAAAAACAGTACAAACAAGTTCAACTAACGCATCATGGCAGTCAGCACTTAGCGATTGGATGGATCAAGAATTAGCGCAAGGCAGTAATGCAATCTTAGAAGTCGCTATGCCTGAGTTTGAGAAAATAATGTTAGAGCGTGCATTAATTTTCACCCAAGGCCACAAACAAGATGCAGCCAAAAAGTTGGGATGGGGAAGAAATACATTAACAAGAAAACTAAAAGAGTTAGATCTATAGCTAATTATGAAGGACTACATGTCTCATCGTCACATTGCTTACAGTTATTACATAACCTAAGATTAATAAAATGTGCTGCGATGATTAACGTTGCGCCACCGGCGATAAAGTAGATTTCTAATGCTTCAGAGAAATCATGCTTTATCCAATATAGAGCAATACCTAAATAGAGCAAATAAAAGGGATATAAGCGTCTATGATAACGTTTAAATCCCGAGAAAAGCGCTATAGTGCCTAGGGCTGCGGTCATTAATAAAAAGACATGCTCCCAAGTATGATCAGCTAAAAAGCTCAAGCCCAATAATGGTAAAATGGGCAGCAGAATAGGTAAAAGTATGCAATGTAGTGCACATAATGAAGTGGCTGTAATACCTATACGATCTAACATGGTTTTTCACTTTTCAAATTAAACATAAATAACACCTACTCTACTTTCATCAGTTTCACGCTATAAAGGTCATACAATATTTATCAATATAAACACGTATTATCTACAAATAGACTAGATTGACGAACAGTAAGGCAGCTAATTTTTTGCTATAATATCACAATTGATATGTTATAACATTAATAAAATAGGCCTGATGATAAAGTACTATGCATTAGCGATAGGAAAAGTGATAACTTGTTCTATGTGATCTGCATTCAAAGCCAGCATAATCAAGCGATCAATGCCTAAAGCAACACCTGAACATTGTGGTAAACCGTGTGATAACGCCGAAATAAAATTTTGATCGATACCTTTTTCTTGTAAATTTAAATCCTTTCTTTGTGCATTGTCTTCTTGAAAACGTTGAACTTGAACTTCGTGGTTTGTTAATTCATTAAAGCCATTGACTAACTCTACCCCTTGATAATAACACTCAAAACGTTGTGCTACCCTGTTATCAGCTGGGCATAATTTAGCTAAAGAGGCTTGAGACTTTGGAAAATTATAAACAAAGCATGGCTCACTTTGACCTATAAGTGGTTCAATAATTTCACAAAAAATAAACTGCAGTAGAATGTCATTATCATCTTCTTTTACTAACCAATCACTCAGCTTATTTTTGCTACTAATTAACGCAAGTAAATCATCACGTGAGGCAGTTAATGGGTCAAGGTCCGTATATTCGATAAATAAATCTTGATACGTTTTCTGGATGGGCTCAGCGCAATGTAGAATAGTTTTCAATAACTCTCCTACTTCATTCATTAAGTCAAAATGATCAAAATTAATTCGGTACCACTCAAGTAAAGTGAACTCAGGGTTATGATATTTACCAAACTCCTCATGACGAAATGCTTTAGCTATTTGAAAAATACAGCCATAGCCTGATGCTAATAAGCGTTTCATGTGAAATTCTGGCGACGTTTGTAAATATAAAGGAATAGATTTATTTATAGGACTGTCAGCAAGGAAGTTATATCGGCAAGTTAACCCTTCTAAATGTACATCAGTTACCGTTCCTTGAGATAAAGAAGGCGTTTCAACTTCAAGAACATCACGTTCAACAAAGAACTGACGAATCTGTTGTAATATTTTAGCCCGCTGCTGTGCATTTTCCCACGAGAGTGTTGACTGCCAAGACATGATGACCCTTTATTAGCTTTTATGTTTTCTTTTTTTAAAAACAAAAAAGGCCGCAGAAGCGACCTTTTCAATGTACTTATCTAATAGATAATATTGATGGATTAATTTAGTGCTAGATGCAGGGTTAGCAAAGCGGAAGCACAGAGTTGACATTAGTCAATGAGTACTTCCAATGCCGCTAACACAAACTCTAGCGCAAATTAGTTATCAATTAGTCTAGAATTGCAGAAACAACACCAGCACCAACAGTACGACCACCTTCACGGATTGCGAAGCGTAAACCTTCGTCCATCGCTACTGGGTTGATTAGCTCAACAACAAACTTAAGGTTGTCGCCAGGCATTACCATTTCAACACCTTCAGGAAGCTCTACAGCACCTGTGATATCTGTTGTACGGAAGTAAAACTGTGGACGGTAACCTTTGAAGAATGGAGTATGACGACCACCTTCATCTTTACTTAACACGTATACTTCTGATTCGAATTTAGTATGAGGTAAGATTGAACCAGGTGCACATAGTACTTGACCACGTTCAACATCTTCACGCTTAAGACCACGTAGAAGAACACCACAGTTCTCGCCAGCACGACCTTCGTCAAGAAGCTTACGGAACATTTCAACACCTGTACAAGTTGATTTTTGTGTATCACGGATACCAACAACTTCTACTTCTTCACCAACTTTGATGATACCACGTTCAACACGACCCGTTACAACAGTACCACGACCAGCGATTGAGAATACATCTTCGATAGGCATGATGAATGCACCGTCGATTGCACGCTCTGGCTCTGGAATGTAAGTGTCTAATTGGTCAGCAAGTTCAATTACTTTCGCTTCCCATTTTTCTTCGCCTTGTAAAGCACCTAGTGCTGAACCTTGGATTACTGGTAAGTCATCACCTGGGAAGTCATATTCAGAAAGTAGTTCACGGATTTCCATTTCTACTAATTCTAATAACTCTTCATCATCAACAACATCACATTTGTTCATGAATACGATGATGTAAGGAACACCAACTTGACGAGAAAGTAAGATATGCTCACGTGTTTGTGGCATAGGACCATCTGTAGCAGCAACTACTAAGATAGCGCCATCCATTTGTGCAGCACCAGTGATCATGTTTTTGATGTAATCAGCATGGCCAGGACAATCTACGTGTGCGTAGTGACGTGTTTCTGTATCGTACTCGATGTGAGAAGTATTGATTGTAATACCACGCTCACGCTCTTCAGGAGCATTATCGATTTGTGCGAAATCTTTAACTTCACCACCGTGAACTTTAGTTAATACCGCAGAGATAGCAGCAGTTAAAGTTGTTTTACCGTGATCAACGTGTCCAATAGTACCAACGTTTACATGTGGTTTATTACGTTCAAATTTTTCTTTAGCCATTTTTCAATTACCTTAAAGTTTCTTTTGCTATAAAAAATAAAAGCAACAGTCAAAATGACCGCGCTTGTTGTAAATCATTAATGGATCTCTAACGAGTTTCCATTATTTTTTGTGCTACCAATTTCGGTGCTTCATTATACTGCTGAAACTCCATAGAGTAAGATGCACGACCTTGTGTAGCACTACGCAAGTCGGTAGCATAACCGAACATTTCGGCTAAGGGTACCAATGCATTTACAATTTTCGAACCTGCCGGACCTTCGTCCATACCGTCTATAATACCTCGACGGCGGTTTAAATCACCTACAACATCACCCATATTGGCTTCTGGTGTAGTTACTTCAACTTTCATTATCGGCTCTAAAATAACAGGGTTAGCTTCAAGCGCCCCTTTTCTAAAGCCCATAGATGCAGCAACTTTAAATGCCATCTCGTTAGAGTCGACATCATGAAAAGAGCCATCATAAAGTGTAACCTTTATATCTAACAATGGATAACCAGCAATAACACCACTGTCCATTTGCTCTTTACAACCTTTTTCTATCGCAGGGATAAATTCTTTTGGTACAGCACCACCAACGATTTCGTTAATAAACTCGAAACCAGCACCTTCTTCATTTGGTTCCATTTTCAACCAAACATGACCAAATTGTCCTTTACCACCCGATTGACGTACAAATTTTCCTTCGACTTCAACCGTACTACGAATTGTTTCTCGATAAGAAACTTGTGGGTTACCCACATTACATTCGACACCAAATTCACGCTTCATACGTTCGACAAGAATATCTAAGTGTAGTTCACCCATACCCGATATAATAGTTTGCCCAGTTTCATCATCCGTTGCTACTTTAAATGATGGATCTTCTGCCGCAAGTTTACCTAATGCAACACCCATTTTTTCTTGTGCTGCAAGTGTTCTTGGCTCTACCGCAACCGAAATGACTGGTTCAGGAAATTCCATACGTTCTAGTGTAATTACGTTTCCACCGTCACATAAAGTATCACCCGTAGTCACATCTTTCAAACCTATTGCTGCAGCAATATCACCTGCACGTACTTCTTGAATTTCTTTTCTATCATTAGCATGCATTTGAACAATGCGGCCAAAACGTTCTTTTTTGCCTTTAACTGGGTTATATACACTGTCACCAGTTTTTACAACACCGGAATATACACGGAAAAAAGTCAGTGTACCAACAAACGGGTCAGTCGCTATTTTAAAAGCAAGTGCAGAAAATGGCGCACTATCCTCTGCTGGACGTGTACCTTCTGTTTCATCTTTATCGTCATTAATACCGGTAATCGCAGCTACTTCTGAAGGCGAAGGTAAGTATTCAATAACCGCATCCAGTACAGCTTGCACGCCTTTATTTTTAAAAGCACTACCACAGCCGCATAAGATTATCTCGTTGGCTATAGTTCGAGTTCGTAAACCTAATTTTATCTCGTCTTCAGTTAAATCACCTTCTTCAAGGTATTTATCCATCAACTCATCATTAGCTTCAGCAGCCTCTGATACTAAATTGTCACGCCACTCTTCTGCGATACCTTGCAAATCAGCTGGAATATCTTCATAGGTGAAAGTCATACCGTGATCACTTTCATTCCAATTGATAGCCTTCATTTTAACTAGATCAACAATCCCTTGAAAATCATCTTCAGCACCAATAGGAATATAAATAGGAACTGCATTAGCACCTAAACGTGTTTTAAGTTGCTCTACAACAGAAAAGAAGTCGGCACCCGTTCTATCCATTTTATTAACAAATACTATACGTGGTACGGCATATTTTTCCATTTGACGCCAAACTGTTTCAGTTTGAGGTTGAACACCAGATGAACCACATAAAACAAGTACTGCGCCATCAAGCACACGTAACGAACGTTCAACTTCGATGGTAAAGTCAACATGACCAGGCGTATCAATAATATTGATATGATGATCATCAAATTGTGCTTCCATCCCCTTCCAGAAACAAGTAATTGCAGCAGAGGTGATTGTTATACCACGCTCTTGCTCTTGCTCCATCCAGTCCGTAGTTGCTGCACCGTCGTGAACTTCACCAATTTTATGTGATAATCCAGTATAAAATAATATACGTTCTGTGGTTGTCGTTTTACCTGCATCTACATGCGCACAAATACCGATATTACGATAGCGCTCTATAGGGGTGATACGGGCCAATTTCAATTCCTCTTGCAGTTATTAATTTACTTAAAAGTAAAATTAAATAGCTAAATAATTAAATTAATTAAACATTCAATTTGATAAATTTTTAATTGATTTAACCATGTTAAAAAACACATATTGTAAAAACAAGTATGGCTAGCAAGAGTAATCTTGCTAGCCATGTGTCTACTCAGAGGTAAATCTCTAAAGTAAACATTACATTCAAACAGTACTTGGTTATTACCAGCGGTAGTGAGCGAATGCTTTGTTAGCTTCAGCCATACGGTGAACGTCTTCACGTTTCTTAACCGCTGAACCTTTGCTGTCAGACGCATCTAACATTTCGTTAGCTAGGCGCTGAGCCATTGATTTTTCACCACGTTTACGAGCTGCTTCAACTAACCAACGCATGGCTAGAGCATTACGACGCACTGGACGTACTTCAACTGGCACTTGATAAGTTGAACCACCAACACGACGAGATTTAACTTCGACTTGTGGACGGATGTTATCTAGGGCTTCTTCGAACATCTCTAAATGAGTTTTCTCAGTATTTTTATCAGTTAAAATGTCTAATGCACCGTAAACAATTTTTTCTGCAGTAGATTTTTTACCATCAACCATAAGGATGTTGATGAATTTTGCTAAAAGTTCGTTATGGAACTTAGGATCTGGCAATATTTTACGTTGCCCTACGACGCGTCTTCTTGGCATCTTAATTCTCCGTGTTATTCAGGTTTTACCCAAAATATATAAATTTTAAAAATTTGTTAATTTGGCCTTACTTAACGTTTCTCATCTTCTACCTACCGAGTAGGTAAAGAGGGGAAAACTTAAGATTTAGGTCGTTTAGCACCGTATTTAGAACGGCCTTGTCTTCTATCGCTTACACCAGAACAATCTAGCGCGCCACGAACGGTGTGATAACGCACACCAGGTAAATCTTTAACACGACCACCACGGATTAAAATCACGCTATGCTCTTGTAAGTTATGACCTTCACCACCGATGTATGAAGTTACTTCGAAGCCGTTAGTTAAACGAACACGAGCTACTTTACGTAATGCTGAGTTAGGTTTTTTTGGTGTAGTTGTGTACACACGAGTACAAACGCCACGACGTTGTGGACAAGCTTGCAACGCCGGAACGTTACTTTTTGTTACTTGTCTAACACGTGGTTTACGTACTAGTTGGTTAATAGTTGCCATTATAGCTCCTGATTAGATAAAACAATGGGTAATTGTATTGACTAAGTTTGCCAAATCACCCGCTAATAAACGTGAAATAATCTTACCTTAAAATTCAATGTCTACTAGGCACAGAATATAAGGTCGCGAAATTCTATAGGTCAACGGCCTAAGTGTCAAGTTATTAGTGTGCTTTAGGGTAACGATAGACATAAAAAAACCGTACTCAAAAGAGTACGGTTTTTATTTAACATTTGTTATTTAAAGGTTAAACAATCAGCTTAACCTTAAATAATTAGTTGTTAACGTATTACGAACCTAAGTCTGCACTTAGTGCATCAGCTAACGCTTTTTCAGCATCATCAGCAGATACTTTCGTATCTTCATGTGCGTTAAAAGCAGCTTTCGCTTTAGCGCGTTCTTGATGATAAGCATAACCCGTACCTGCAGGGATTAAGCGACCAACAATAACGTTTTCTTTCAAGCCACGTAAGCCATCTTTCTTACCAGCAACAGCTGCTTCAGTAAGTACACGAGTTGTTTCTTGGAAAGATGCAGCTGAAATGAATGATTCAGTTGCCAATGATGCTTTAGTAATACCCATCATTTGCATTTCATATTCAGCAGGCTGTTTGCCTTGCTCTTCAAGTTCACGGTTTGCGATATTAACGCGCGCCACTTCAACTTGCTCACCTTTAAGGAACTCACTATCACCCGCATCAAGAATTTCACACTTACGAATCATTTGACGTACGATAACTTCGATATGCTTATCGTTAATCTTAACACCCTGTAAGCGGTATACTTCTTGTACTTCGTTCACAATGTAGTTAGCTACTGGAGCTACACCACGTAAACGTAAGATATCGTGAGGAGACTCTGGACCATCGGCGATAACTTCACCTTTAGCCACTTGCTCACCTTCAAACACGTTTAATTGACGTGTTTTAGGTATCATCTCTTCGTATACTTCACCGCTAGGTTGAGTGATTAATAAACGCACTTTACCTTTAGTTTCTTTACCAAAGCCAATAACACCAGTTTTCTCTGCAAGGATAGCAGGTAGTTTAGGTTTACGCGCTTCAAATAAATCAGCAACACGAGGAAGACCACCCGTGATATCACGAGTTTTCGAACTTGCTTGTGGTATACGAGCTAATGCATCACCAATACTTACATCCGCGCCATCTTCAAGGTTAACGATTGCATTACCTGGTAAATAGTAAAGTGCAGGTATTTCAGTACCAGCAATCATTACATCTTTACCTTTAGCATCAACTAATTTCAATGCTGGACGCATTTCTTTACCACTTGCGCTACGTTGTGCAGCTTCAGTAATAACAATGCTTGATAAACCAGTTAGCTCATCTGTTTGACGAACCATAGTTACGCCATCAATCAAATCAACAAATTGAACTTTACCTTTTACTTCCGTAATGATTGGATGTGTATGCGGGTCCCAGTTGGCTATTGTATCGCCAGCAGTTACAGGTTGCCCATCCATTTTAGAAAGTACAGCACCGTAAGGTACTTTATAGTTTTCTGTTACACGACCCATTTCATCAATAACGGTTAACTCTGATGAACGTGAAGTTATTACTAGATGCTTATCAGAGTTAGTAACAAATTTAGCGTTCTGTAACTTCAGAGTACCTGAGTTGTTAACTTGAACACTATTTTCTGCTGAAGCTCTTGATGCCGCACCACCGATATGGAACGTACGCATGGTAAGCTGAGTACCAGGTTCACCAATTGATTGTGCTGCCACAACGCCAATTGCTTCACCTTGGTTAATCATATGACCACGAGCCAAATCACGACCGTAACAGTATGCACAAATACCAAAATCAGTTTTACAAGTAATAATTGAACGTACTTTTATTTGATCCACTGAGTTTTCTTCAATTAGATCACATAATGCTTCATCAATTAACGTGTTACGTGGAAGTAATACTTCTTCGGTGTTTGGAATTAATACATCTTCACAAACTACACGACCTAATACTCGTTCACGTAACGGCTCAACAACATCACCACCTTCAATTAGTGGAGTCATCAATAAGCCATCTTCTGTACCACAGTCATGCTCTGTTACCACTAAATCTTGCGCAACATCAACTAAACGACGAGTTAAGTAACCCGAGTTAGCTGTTTTAAGTGCTGTATCGGCCAAACCTTTACGTGCACCATGCGTTGAGATGAAGTATTCAGATACGTTCAAACCTTCACGGAAGTTAGCTTTGATTGGTGTTTCGATGATTGAACCATCTGGTTTAGCCATCAAGCCACGCATACCTGCTAACTGACGAATCTGAGCAGCACTACCACGAGCACCCGAGTCAGCCATCATAAAGATAGAGTTAAATGAATCTTGCTCTTCCATTACGCCGTCACGGTTTAACACTTGCTCTTTTGATAAGTTATCCATCATCGCTTTAGATACTTTTTCGTTCGCAGACGACCAAATATCAATAACTTTGTTGTATTTCTCACCAGCAGTTACAAGACCTTGGTCAAACTGTGCTTGAATTTCAGCAACTTCTGCTTCTGAATCTTCAATGATAGTATATTTAGCATCAGGAATTACCATATCGTCGATACCTACAGAGGCACCCGCGATCATTGCATAATGAAATCCTGTATACATAATTTGGTCTGCAAAGATAACTGTATCTTTCAAACCAAGATTACGATAAGCATGGTTGATCAATTTTGAGATAGCTTTTTTAGCTAACGGTTGATCAATAACATCATATGGTAAACCTTTAGGACAAACCTGCCATAAAATAGCACGACCTACCGTAGTATCACGTAAGCTAACTTTAGCTTCAAATTCGCCATCAGCATTTTTAATATGCTCAGTAATACGAATTTTAACACGAGCATGAAGTTCAGCAGCGCCAGTACGGTAAGCTTTTTCAGCTTCTTTAGTATCAACAAATACCATACCTTCACCTAAACCATTCACACGATCACGTGTTAGGTAATAAAGACCTAATACAACATCTTGTGAAGGAACGATGATTGGTTCACCGTTTGCTGGTGCTAATACGTTGTTCGTTGACATCATCAACGTACGTGCTTCCATTTGTGCTTCGATTGTCAACGGTACATGTACCGCCATTTGGTCACCATCGAAATCGGCATTGTATGCCGCACAAACTAATGGATGAAGATGAATTGCTTTACCTTCAATTAGCACTGGTTCAAACGCTTGGATACCTAATCTATGCAATGTTGGTGCACGGTTAAGCATTACTGGATGTTCACGGATTACTTCATCAAGTACATCCCAAACTTCAGCGCCTTCACGTTCAACTAATTTCTTAGCTGCTTTGATAGTTGTAGCTAAACCACGACGCTCTAATACACCGTAGATAAATGGTTTGAATAATTCCAATGCCATTTTCTTTGGTAAACCACATTGATGTAATTTCAATGTTGGACCAACGGTGATTACAGAACGACCTGAGTAATCTACACGCTTACCAAGTAAGTTTTGACGGAAACGACCTTGCTTACCTTTAATCATATCGGCAAGTGATTTAAGAGGACGTTTGTTAGAACCAGTAATAGCACGACCACGACGACCGTTATCTAAAAGTGCATCAACAGATTCTTGTAACATACGTTTTTCGTTACGTACGATAATATCTGGAGCAACTAAGTCTAGAAGACGTTTTAGACGGTTGTTACGGTTAATAACACGACGGTAAAGATCGTTAAGATCTGAAGTCGCAAAACGACCACCATCTAGTGGTACTAATGGACGTAAATCAGGCGGTAAAATTGGTAGAACATTCATAATCATCCACTCAGGCTTGTTGCCTGAAGCAGCGAATGCTTCCATTAATTTTAAACGCTTAGTGATTTTCTTACGCTTAGTTTCACTACCAATTTCAGGAAGCTCTTCACGCATTTGCGCTACTTCGCCGTCTAAATCAATTTGTTGTAGTAAAGCTAATACCGCTTCAGCACCCATTAAGGCGTCGAATTCATCACCATGTTCTTCTAACGCATCAAGATATTCTTCTTCCGTTAAAATCTGGCTTTTTTCTAGTGTTGTCATACCTGGTTCGGTAACAACATAAGATTCGAAATAAAGTACACGTTCAATATCACGTAATGTCATATCAAGTAATAAACCAATACGCGAAGGTAATGATTTTAAGAACCAAATATGAGCAACAGGGCTAGCTAATTCGATATGCCCCATACGTTCACGACGAACTTTAGTTAAGGTAACCTCAACGCCACATTTCTCACAGATAACACCGCGATGCTTTAAGCGCTTGTATTTACCACAAAGACATTCGTAGTCTTTTACTGGTCCAAAAATACGCGCACAAAATAAACCGTCACGTTCTGGTTTAAACGTACGATAGTTAATGGTTTCTGGCTTTTTAACTTCACCAAATGACCAAGAACGTACCAAGTCCGGCGATGCTAGACCGATGCGAATACCATCAAAATCTTCTGTTTGATTTTGTTGCTTAAGAAACTTAAGTAAATCTTTCACACTATTCTCCTGTCGGAGTTAAATCTCTAGAAGGAGGTAAATATCTTACCTCCCCCCCTTACTGCGTCACGGATTATGTTAATACCCCGTGTTCAGCTACTTATTACTTAGAGCCTAATCTAAGTCTAGTTCAATATTAATACCTAAAGAGCGAATCTCTTTAAGTAATACATTGAATGACTCAGGAATACCCGGATCCATGCGATGATCACCATCAACTAAGTTTTTATACATCTTAGTACGACCAGCAACATCATCAGATTTAACCGTAAGCATTTCTTGTAGAGTATAAGCCGCACCATATGCTTCTAATGCCCATACTTCCATCTCACCGAAACGCTGACCACCGAACTGAGCTTTACCACCAAGTGGTTGCTGAGTTACTAATGAGTATGAACCAGTTGAACGAGCATGCATTTTGTCATCAACTAAATGGTTTAGTTTCAACATATACATGTAGCCAACAGTTACAGGACGTTCAAACTCACGACCTGTACGACCATCAGTTAACGTAAACTGACCACTTTGTGGCATATCAGCAAGTACGAATAACTCTTTGATTTCTTTCTCAGCAGCACCATCAAATGCAGGCGTTGCAATCGGTAAACCTGCACGCAAGTTACCAGCTAAACGCAATACTTCATCATCAGAGAAACTAGCAACATCAACTTCTTGACGAGATTCACCTACATTATAAACTTCTTGAAGGAAGTTACGTAGTTTATGAATTTCTTGTTGCGCTTCTAACATACGGTTGATTTTCTCACCGATACCGCGACAAGCCATACCTAAATGAGTTTCTAAAATCTGACCGATGTTCATACGTGATGGAACACCTAACGGGTTAAGCACTACATCTACTGGCACACCGTATTGATCGTATGGCATATCTTCAACAGGTACTACGTTTGAAATAACACCTTTGTTACCATGACGACCAGCCATTTTATCACCTGGCTGAATACGACGTTTAACAGCTAAATAAACTTTAACTATTTTTAATACGCCTGGTTGTAAATCATCACCTTGAGTAATCTTACGACGCTTAACTTCAAATTTCTTATCAAAGTCTTCTTTAATGTTGTCGTATTGCTCGGCAATTTGTTCTAACTCAGCTTGTTGGCCTTCATCTGATAAGTTTTGTGTTAACCACTTATCACGAGACATTGAAGTTAGATCTGATTCACTTAAGCCTGCAGATAATAATAATTTCTTAGTACGTGCGTAAATACCATCTTCAAAAATGCTTAATTCATCGCCAAGATCTTTCTTAACTTCTTTAAGTTGCATTTCTTCAATTTCTACAGCACGAGCATCTTTTTCAACACCGTCGCGCGTAAATATTTGAACATCGATGATAGTACCTTTAACTGAATTTGGTACACGTAAAGAGCTGTCTTTAACATCAGCTGCTTTTTCACCAAAAATTGCTCGTAAAAGTTTTTCTTCTGGTGTTAATTGCGTTTCACCTTTAGGAGTAACTTTACCCACTAAAATGTCACCGCCATTAACTTCAGCACCAATATAAACAACACCAGCTTCATCTAATTTAGATAATGCTGATTCACCAACGTTAGGAATATCAGCAGTAATTTCTTCTGATCCCAATTTAGTATCACGAGCGATACATGTTAGTTCTTGAATATGAATAGTAGTGAATCTGTCTTCAATTGCTACACGCTCAGATAACAACATTGAATCTTCAAAGTTGTAACCATTCCAAGGCATGAAAGCGATACGCATGTTTTGACCTAAAGCCAACTCACCCATATCTGTAGAAGGACCATCAGCTAATACATCACCGCGTACTACTGGTTCACCCATACGACATACTGGACGTTGGTTGATACAAGTATTTTGGTTAGAACGTGTGTATTTAGTTAAGTTATAAATATCAATACCGGCTTCACCAGCATGCATTTCTTTTTCATTAACTTTTACAACGATACGTGAAGCATCAACATAACTAACAACACCACCACGTTTAGCAACCGCTGTTACACCAGAATCAACTGCTACAACTTTCTCCATACCAGTACCAACTAACGGCTTATCTACGATAAGTGTTGGTACAGCTTGACGTTGCATGTTCGAACCCATCAAGGCTCTGTTAGCATCATCGTGCTCTAGGAACGGAATAAGAGACGCCGCAACAGAAATAATTTGTTGTGGAGATACATCCATATACTGAACTTCAGCAGCTGATTTTAGCGTGAAGTCATTTTTATGACGACAACTAACTAAATCTTCAGTTAAGTTATTCTTAGCATCACATACAGCATTTGCTTGTGCGATAACAAAGTTACCTTCTTCAATTGCTGAAAGGTAATCGATGTCATCAGTTACTGCACCATCAATCACTTTGCGATATGGCGTTTCTAAGAAACCAAAATCGTTAGTACGTGCGTAACAAGAAAGCGAGTTGATCAAACCAATGTTTGGACCCTCTGGCGTTTCGATTGGACAAACACGACCGTAATGCGTTGGATGTACATCACGTACTTCAAAACCAGCACGTTCACGCGTTAAACCACCAGGGCCTAAGGCAGAAATACGACGCTTATGCGTCACTTCTGATAACGGGTTGTTTTGATCCATAAACTGAGACAATTGTGAAGAGCCAAAGAACTCTTTCACTGCCGCAGAAATTGGTTTAGCATTGATTAAATCTTGTGGCATGATCGCATCTAAGTCACCAAGACTTAAACGTTCACGTACAGCACGCTCAACACGAACTAAACCTACACGGAATTGGTTTTCAGCCATTTCGCCAACAGAACGAATACGACGGTTACCTAAATGATCGATATCATCAACTTCACCTTTACCGTCACGAATGTCGATAAGAGTTTTCATTACTGAAACAATATCTTCTTTAGATAAGACACCTGAACCAATATCGTCAGCATTACCAACACGACGGTTAAACTTCATACGACCAACAGTCGATAAGTCATAACGTTCAGAAGCAAAGAATAGATTATTAAATAATGTATCCGCAGCATCTTTTGTTGGTGGCTCGCCTGGGCGCATCATACGGTAAATTTCAACCATTGCTTCTAGGCGGTTTGTTGAACTATCCACACGTAAAGTATCTGACATATATGAACCAACATCGAATTCATTCATATACAAAGTAGATATTGTTTTATGACCTGCTTGGCTAAGCTCTGCTAATAACTCTAATGTTAATTCAGCATTCGCTTCAGCTACAACTTCACCTGTAGATTTATCGATGTAAGCTTTTGATAAAACTTTACCAACAATATATTCAGCTGGTACTTCTAGCTTTTCAATTTTTGCTTTTTCTAAAGAACGAATATGTCGTGCAGTGATACGACGACCTGATTCAATTAATACTTCACCTTTCTTAATTGAAATGTCGAACGTAGCAGTTTCACCACGTAGACGATCAGGAATAAGATCCATAACCAACTTATCACCTTTGATAACAAAGTTAGTTGTGTCATAGAAAATATCTAAAATTTCTTCTGTAGAATATTCTAATGCTCGTAGCATAATTGACGCTGGTAATTTACGACGTCTATCGATACGAACAAATAAGTTATCTTTTGGATCGAATTCAAAATCTAACCATGAACCACGGTAAGGAATAACGCGTGCGTTATATAAAACTTTACCCGATGAATGCGTTTTACCTTTATCGTGATCAAAGAATACACCAGGTGAACGGTGTAATTGTGAAACGATAACACGCTCAGTACCATTAATTACAAAAGTACCGTTATCTGTCATCAACGGGATTTCACCCATGTACACTTCTTGTTCTTTGATATCTTTTACAGTACCTGCCGGAGCTTCTTTATCGTAAACCACTAAGCGTAATTTAACGCGTAGCGGTGCAGAATAAGTTACACCACGTATTTGACATTCTTTAACATCAAATAACGGTTCACCTAAACGATAGCTTACATATTGTAATTCTGAGCTACCTGAATAAGCTTTAATTGGGAAAATAGAACGGAAAGCAGCCTCTAGACCGGTTTCACCTGTGGTATCAATATCAATAAACTTGCGGAAAGAATCGAGTTGAATGGACAACAAAAATGGATATTCCATTACTTGTACACTTTTACCAAAGTCCTTTCTAATTCGCTTTTTCTCAAAGTATGAGTAAGCCATGGGGTTCCTCAGCTTGCTGGTTATGGCCAAATCTGTCTTGTAAGTAATCCCTACATAGACAGGTTATTTAGATAATGTTTACGTCTAAACATTACTAGATGATCAAAAGTCATCTAACACTTAATAATGCACTGTTTTCTTAAAAAAACATATTATGTTTTTCTAGCAATAAAAAGCGCAAAAAGGCCGGTGACGTTTAAATCACCAGCCATGCCTTTTCAGGCAAATAATCTGTTTATTAACAGACTATTTGATCTCAACAGAAGCACCAGCTTCTTCAAGAGTTTTCTTAAGCTCTTCAGCTTCAGCTTTATCTACGCCTTCTTTAAGCGTACCAAGAGCTTCAACTAAGTCTTTAGCTTCTTTAAGGCCTAAACCTGTAGCGCCACGAACTGCTTTGATTACTGCAACTTTCTTCTCACCGAAGCTAGTTAAAACAACGTCAAATTCACTTTGTTCTTCAGCAGCACCACCAGCGTCACCGCCAGCAACAGCAACAGCTGCAGCAGCTGATACGCCGAATTTTTCTTCCATTGCTTCGATTAATGCAACAACGTCCATTACTGACATTTCAGCAACTGCGTTTAAGATATCGTCTTTTGAAATAGACATACTATAATTTCCTAATTTTTAATAAACAGATTCTTTTTATAAAAAATACTGTTTGAAATAACTATAAATACAAAAAGCTTGGTTATAAGCAATAAACTTAAATAACCTATGCAGCTTCCTGTTCTTTCTGATCGCGAACTGCAGCAATCGTGCGGACTAACTTGCCTGCAGATGCTTCTTTCATGACGCTCATTAAACGGGCAATAGCTTCGTCGTAAGTAGGTAGCTTAGCTAACATATTTACGTCTACAACATTACCTTCAAATGCAGCTGCTTTTAATTCAAATTTTTCGTTAGTTTTAGCGAAATCTGTGAATAAACGTGCAGCAGCACCTGGATGTTCGTTTGAAAATGCAATTAGTGTAGGTCCTTTAAATGTGTCATCAACACATTCAAATTCAGTACCTGCTACCGCACGACGTGCTAATGTATTACGGACAACTTTCATCCATACGCCATTCTCACGTGCTTGCTTACGTAGCACTGTAATTGCTTCAACTGTTACACCGCGGGCATCCGCAATAACAACTGATTGAGCGCCAGCGGCAGCTTCTTGAACTTCAGCAACAATTGCTTTTTTGTCATCAAGATTGATAGCCATTGGCTTTAACTCCTGGTTCACCGGGGTTTATGCCGGTATTTACAATCCCTAGAATACATAATTGCATACTAGGCCATTACGGCGAGGACCAGAATTTAAGGAAAAAATATCTGGGTAATCACCATCTACGTAGGAAATATTAAGTTCTTATCTTCATCAGAAATCCAGAAGGAAAACCTATCCAATAAAAACTCCTACGGTCTTGGACGGGGGTCATGTTATTGTTATCTAAAAGACTTCCATCTAAAAGCAGTAACACAACTCCTACCAAAATTTAAGGGGCGAGATTATAGGTTATAATTTCGCCCTTGTAAAGGTTCAATAATGAAACTTCACTTTAACAACATTAAGCTTGTACTAAGCTAGCTTGGTTAACGGCAACGCCGGCACCCATAGTTGTTGAAAGTGAAACTTTCTTAAGGTATTGACCTTTAGCATTTGCTGGTTTTGCTTTTTTAAGCGCTTCTAGCAAAAACTCTAAGTTTTCTTGCAATTGTGCAGGTTCGAAATCAGCCTTACCGATAGTAGTATGGATGATACCGTTCTTGTCGTTGCGGTAACGAACTTGACCAGACTTAGCGTTTTTAACAGCGCCAGCTACGTCAGGAGTTACAGTACCAACTTTAGGGTTAGGCATTAAACCACGAGGGCCTAAGATTTGACCTAGTTGACCAACAACACGCATAGCGTCAGGAGAAGCGATTACAACATCAAAGTTCATTTCGCCTTTCTTAACTAGCTCAGCTAAATCTTCCATACCAACTACATCGGCACCGGCTTCTTTAGCTTTTTCTGCATTTGCACCTTGTGTAAATACAGCAACACGTACATCACGGCCAGTACCATTTGGTAACACAGCAGCACCACGAACGTTTTGATCTGATTTACGAGCATCAATACCAAGATTTACAGCAACATCTACGCTTTCACGGAATTTTGCTGTAGCAAATTCTTTTAATAAAGAAACTGCTTCAGTGATATCATATTCTTTTGTTACGTCTACTTTTTCACGGATAAGACGAGCGCGTTTTGATAATTTAGCCATTGATTAGTCCTCTACCACTAAACCCATTGAACGAGCAGAACCCGCAATGGTACGCACTGCAGCTTCTAATGAACCAGCAGTTAAATCAGATTCTTTTGTCTTAACGATTTCTTCAAGTTGTGCTGTAGTAACAGTACCAACTTTTTCTGTGTTAGGACGACCAGAACCACTTTTAACACCAGCAGCTTTTAATAATAAATAAGCAGCAGGTGGAGTTTTAGTTTCGAAAGTAAACGAACGGTCATTATATACAGTAATTACTACTGGAACCGGAGCGCCTTTTTCTAAAGAATCTGTTTTCGCGTTAAACGCTTTACAGAATTCCATGATGTTAACACCATGTTGACCTAATGCAGGACCAACCGGTGGTGACGGGTTAGCTGCACCAGCAGCTACTTGTAGCTTGATTAAAGCTTGGACTTTTTTAGCCATTTTTAAATACCTTTATTGTGGGTAGTTAACGCAAATCACTGTGTAACAGTATTCGCTTCCCTGTTTACTAAACCGTATTTTCACTTTTTTAATTAAAAAAGGTAGATTTAGGTCGCGCTAAAAAAACGCGGCAGCGGATTATATATTAATCAACCACCAAATTTCAAGCACTTTTCGAATAAGCCTAATGAATAGATATAAAAAAACCAAAGGCTAAGCTTTGGTTTTTTTATTGATCATTTGATATACAGAAGCTTAACTTCCTTTTTCAACCTGACCAAACTCAAGATCAACAGGAGTTGAACGACCAAAAATAAGTACTGATACTTTAATTCTGTTCTTCTCGTAATCAAGTTCTTCAACAACACCATTGAAATCTGCAAATGGTCCGTCAATAACACGGATAACTTCACCTGGTTCAAACAATGTTTTAGGCTTAGGCTTATCAGTATCAACTAAACGTTGTAAAATACGATCCGCTTCTTTTTGGGTTATTGGTGCTGGTCTTTCTTTAGTACCACCAATGAAACCTAATACGCGTGGAACACTTTTAACTAAATGCCATGATTCATCATCTAGTTCCATATGAACTAGTACATAACCTGGGAAGAATTTACGAGAACTTTTACGCTTTTGACCAGCTCTCATTTCCACTACTTCTTCAGTAGGTACTAAAATCTCGCCAAACTTTTCTTGTAAACCATTAATTTCAATATGTTCAACTAATGTTTTTTGAACGCGACCTTCATAGCCAGAGAATGCCTGTACAACATACCATCTAAGCTTTGGATTTTGATTAACAACTTTTTCTTCTGCTTCTTCGCCTTCGCTACCATCAACAGAATTTTCAATAAAACCTTCAGACATTATAATACCTTCATACCTGTAATTAAGCCGACTGCCCAGAAAAGAACAGAATCTAAACCCCAAAGTAGTAATGACATTAACAATGTAACCACTAAAACAATACCCGTTGTTTGGATAGCTTCTTGGCGAGTTGGCCAAACGACTTTACGAACTTCAGTTCGTGATTCTTTAGCAAATGCAACAGCAGTACGACCCTTTAATGTTTGCATAGCAATTAAACCTGCAACACCTACAGCAACTACAACACCGACAGCGCGTAGTAATACTGATTCTTGACCATAATAATAGTTACCACCAATAGCAGCAATTAATAATAAGACAATAACGCCCCATTTTAAGCCGTCTAATGAGTTACTTGGTTGTTCTTCTGTACTTGCATTCATATTTCTATCCGTAATTGTCATCAAATGTGAAATTGTTTAGAAACGCGATTTACGCGAAGCCTTTATCAAAATGGCAGGGGTGGAGAGACTCGAACTCCCAACCATCGGTTTTGGAGACCGCTGTTCTACCAATTGGAACTACACCCCTACAATGCATTTAGCATTAAAAACGCCTACTAAAGCAATAGCTACACTTATCGGGTTTAATCTTAGTTTTTTTGGGAATTAAGAGATACTCGAGAAGTGAGGCGCTATTATACTCAGTCAATCAGTTTACTCAAGGGATATTTACAAGATAATCCATAGCAGCCCCATATAAAATTAGGTTTCGTTTTAAAAAATAGCCTTGAAGTAGTTAACTACCTAGGTGAATAAATAGGATTTCTTACATAATCCAACCTGATAGTTATCAGTATACAAAGCTAAAATCAAACGTCAAACATTGTGGATATTACTTATCATTAACTACCACACCTACAGTAATGATGCGTTGATCAACCATCTCTCTCACATACAAATGAATATTACCTAATTGAGCAACAGCATCTATGTAAGGCGCAGTATCGAGCGTTGACTTTATTACTTGTTCTAACGTATCTTGGCCTTCCCCCATAATATTAATGCCGTATGAATTCCCTATGTGATTTACACAAGTATTTCCTTTAACTTTCAGCTCTCTATTGGGTAGTTCTTCACTTTCAGTATCCAGTTTTCCTGAGAACACATAATCAACGAATGCTCGAATACTTGGCTTTAATACAATAAATATTTGATCTTCTGATTGTAGAAGTGTTGACCCACGTGGAGCTATAACCTTACCTGCTCGAGTGATCATAGCCATCACTGCATGTTCAGGAAGTGCTAAATGTGAGATACGTCGGCCTATAGCTGGAGAAGAGCCCCCTAAAGTATATTCAACAATATCGGCATCTACGTCACCTAGTGCTGTAATCTCGAGTGTGGCGGCTGGAGTTACCGGTGGTGGTAACGTTAGTTTTAATTTCTTCGCCATCCAGGCTAAACTTGAGCCTTGTAGTGTTGCTGAAATAAGGACAACAAAAAATACCACATTGAAAATAAGTGAAGCTCCTGGCAATCCAAAAATCAAAGGGAATATCGCTAAGATTATAGGCACGGAACCGCGTAAACCGACCCATGATACTAATGTGATTTCTCGTATATTAAAGCCCAATAGCGCTAAAGTTGGAATGACCGCAAGTGGCCTAGCAACAAAAATCAATACTAAGGCTATTAATAAACCTTCAAACCACACATCTAATAATGATGATGGCGTTATTAGCAAACCGAGTACAACGAACATAGTTATTTGACTTAGCCAAGCTAAGCCATCATGAAATAGAAAAGTACTGCGTTGAAAAACAAAACGGCTGTTACCTATGACGACACCAGTAATAAATACAGCTAAAAAGCCACTACCGCCGATATTAGCTGTAATACCAAAAGATAACATTCCACATGCAGCCACTAATACTGGATACAAACCAGCAGAAACCAGCTGAATACGATTAATCAATTTAATAGAAAGCCAACCTACGGTAAGGCCAACTAAGGCGCCTAGCCCCATTTGAGAGACAAACATCAATAGTAAGTCAGTACCAGGCTTCATTCCATTAACAAGTACTTCTAATAAGCCGACGGTTAGAAATATCGCCATAGGATCATTCGAGGCACTTTCGATTTCTAACGTTGCTTTTAACTTTTTATTTAAGTGGATACCTGCATTTCTCAATAATGAAAATACAGCGGCAGCATCGGTTGAGCCAACAATGGCACCAAGTAACATGCCTTGTAGTAAAGGAATATCTAAAATATAAGCCGCTGCTAATCCTGTAACGATACCCGTAATTAACACACCAATAGTAGCTAACGCAGACGCAGGTTTCCAAACACGTTTAATCGCTTTAAAAGGTGTTTGTAAGCCACCATCAAATAATATAATTGCTAATGCTAAGGTACCTAAGGAGTGAGCTGCGTCAGCATTATCAAAGAATATACCTCCCGGACCATCTTCACCCGCTAACATACCTACGATTAAAAATAGCACTAGGACAGGTAAGCCCAGGCGAGCAGATAGTTTACTCGATATGATACCAAGTAAAATAAGAACTGCTGCTAGCAATATTATTTGGTCAACTAAAAACATATTTACTCTCATTAATAGCTGCTGAGCAGCTAAGATTTATTGTAAAATTATATCTAAGATAAACACTTACTTAGCCTATCAATTAAATAACTACAGAATTGGTATTAAAAATCACATTGATAGATGAATAAAATATATATCTATCGGAAAATAGTCCATGCAAAGATAAGTATGACACTAGATTTTTTAGGTACTCCACAACTAGATTATATTAGAAGCCATCCATGACTAAAGTTGTATTGCTAAATTTTAATTTTGAGGAACACTCCTACCCTTACTTTATCAAATATTGTGCCACCATAATATTTTATTTTATTATATTTTTTTTCATAACCTATGAGAGCCTTTAAAAGTTATGTAAATAACATCAGTTTCTTTTTATTCGATGTTGATACAAAGCCCGTAATAATTGAACTACAGTGGTAAAGTAAATTAAATATACAGCCTATATATGGTGTATGTTTTGAAAATCAATAACGCAATATTTAAATATTTATAATTAGATCAATACAGTCATAACCAAGTAATATTAGAAGGAGATAATACCAACATCACTAACTATGTGATCATTTATACTTGTTAAAATCACCAACTACATCGTTATTTATTTAATTATTAGAACAACTAGTTATTGAAATAAACGCCTTGAGTTTGGCGATTTTTTCTACGTGTAAAAGTGTTCACCTAATTAATGAAACAGGTATAACATGAAATGAATAAAATATTTGGGTTTATAGCTGTAGTAGTTGGTACTAAAGATAAGGCAACTTAAGGTGGGTTGATTAATATATTTAACCTGAACTAAGTTTAAGGGATTTTTAACTAATTGATTAATCCCAAGGGCATTAATGTACATTAGTTTTTAAACAGTAAAAACAAAAAAGGCCGCAGAAGCGACCTTTTCAATGTACTTATCTAATAGATAATATTGATGGATTAATTTAGTGCTAGATGCAGGGTTAGCAAAGCGGAAGCACAGAGTTGACATTAGTCAATGAGTACTTCCAATGCCGCTAACACAAACTCTAGCGCAAATTAGTTATCAATTAGTCTAGAATTGCAGAAACAACACCAGCACCAACAGTACGACCACCTTCACGGATTGCGAAGCGTAAACCTTCGTCCATCGCTACTGGGTTGATTAGCTCAACAACAAACTTAAGGTTGTCGCCAGGCATTACCATTTCAACACCTTCAGGAAGCTCTACAGCACCTGTGATATCTGTTGTACGGAAGTAAAACTGTGGACGGTAACCTTTGAAGAATGGAGTATGACGACCACCTTCATCTTTACTTAACACGTATACTTCTGATTCGAATTTAGTATGAGGTAAGATTGAACCAGGTGCACATAGTACTTGACCACGTTCAACATCTTCACGCTTAAGACCACGTAGAAGAACACCACAGTTCTCGCCAGCACGACCTTCGTCAAGAAGCTTACGGAACATTTCAACACCTGTACAAGTTGATTTTTGTGTATCACGGATACCAACAACTTCTACTTCTTCACCAACTTTGATGATACCACGTTCAACACGACCCGTTACAACAGTACCACGACCAGCGATTGAGAATACATCTTCGATAGGCATGATGAATGCACCGTCGATTGCACGCTCTGGCTCTGGAATATAAGTGTCTAATTGGTCAGCAAGTTCAATTACTTTCGCTTCCCATTTTTCTTCGCCTTGTAAAGCACCTAGTGCTGAACCTTGGATTACTGGTAAGTCATCACCTGGGAAGTCATATTCAGAAAGTAGTTCACGGATTTCCATTTCTACTAATTCTAATAACTCTTCATCATCAACAACATCACATTTGTTCATGAATACGATGATGTAAGGAACACCAACTTGACGAGAAAGTAAGATATGCTCACGTGTTTGTGGCATAGGACCATCTGTAGCAGCAACTACTAAGATAGCACCATCCATTTGTGCAGCACCAGTGATCATGTTTTTGATGTAATCGGCATGGCCTGGACAATCAACATGTGCGTAGTGACGTGTTTCTGTATCGTACTCGATGTGAGAAGTATTGATTGTAATACCACGCTCACGCTCTTCAGGAGCATTATCGATTTGTGCGAAATCTTTAACTTCACCACCGTGAACTTTAGTTAATACCGCAGAGATAGCGGCTGTTAATGTTGTTTTACCGTGATCAACGTGACCGATTGTACCAACGTTAACGTGCGGTTTATTACGTTCAAATTTTTCTTTAGCCATTTTAAAATACCTCTGGGTATAGAATTAAGTTTAATTTTGCGTTTACTTTATATAGTAAATAAATTTAGGAAATAAAAGGATAGGGTAATCTAAGGAATGGTGCTGATAGGCAGATTCGAACTGCCGACCTCACCCTTACCAAGGGTGCGCTCTACCAACTGAGCCATATCAGCATTCATATACAAAGATTGGAGCGGGTGGCGGGAATCGAACCCGCTTCATCAGCTTGGAAGGCTGAGGTAATAGCCAGTATACGACACCCGCTAACTCTATCAGTTTATCTCTGCTTAGATTTATATTTGTATTACAAATATAAATCTAAAAAATATGGTGGAGGGAGGTGGATTCGAACCACCGAAGGCTGAGCCGTCAGATTTACAGTCTGATCCCTTTGGCCACTCGGGAACCCCTCCAGTATATTTACCTATTTCACTAACGAGTAGCGAATAGTATTAATGGTGCCGACTGCCGGAGTCGAACTGGCGACCTACTGATTACAAGTCAGTTGCTCTACCAACTGAGCTAAGTCGGCACTACATTAAGTGGTGCGAATTCTAGAGCAATGTTTTGTCCCTTGCAAGTCCAAATTTCAAAAATATCGATGTTTTTTTTACTTTAAGGATTCTTTAGTGCGTGTTTGATGTTTTTTTATCCAATGCAACTGAGTTAATTATAATATCCACTATATATAAGCTTCTATTCCATTAAAGACTAGCTCTGAAATTACTGTACTTTTGTGTGTTATCAATTGAGCAAGTGAATCACCATTTCCACCAGTAATAATTACCTCATCAAGAATTAATCCTTGATTCTCTATTTTTGATATTGCTAAATGAATTGCCCCGATGGTTGCAGCCCAAGCAGCATTATGTACATTTTCAGATGTATTAAATCCAAAAGCTAAACTCTCTTTTTCCTCTAAGTTTGCTTTAACTTGTGTTGTTTCAGATAGAACACTCGAAATTAATAATTTAACACCCGCTAAAATCCAACCACCTTGGTGTTGACCTGATGCCAATAAAAAATCGATTGTTGTTGCTGTACCAGCATCGATTATTAATAGATTTTTATTAGGGTAAAGCCTAGCCGCTCCAATTAGAGCCAACCATCTATCTACCCCTAGTTGATTAGGATCTTCATAACCTGAGACAATCTTGTTTTTCTTAATCTCACTATAGACTTGTTGATATACAATATTATTACCTAGACACCAAGCATTTATTTGGTCTGTAGCTGCTGTGTTACTTACACTCGCTACTACAACTTTTAGAACACTGGAAAAATTTTCACACAAAAAAGCATTTGAAATCGATTGATTCAAAATGGCCTGTTGTGGACTTCTCTTCCCCTGATTAACAAAACAATATTTTGTTCGAGTATTACCAATATCCAGCAACACTAACATTCATCACCTCTAAGACTGACCTCACCACCATATATTGTTTTCATTTTTCCATCTACTTCAAGAAGCAAAGCCCCCTGAACATTAACACCATGATAGATACCTCTAGTAACACGATCACCAGTAATTAATTTAACGTTCTTATCTTTATAAAAGTCTCTTGCGTGCCACTCATCAAGTATCCCGGATAAACCTTCATGTTGATATTGCTCTAATCTTTGCAATAAATGGTAGATTAAATGAGCGCTCAATAGGTTTCTATCAACCTTAATGTCACTATGACTTTGCAAATCCGTCCACTTTTGATCTATTCTAGTTGCGGCTTGTTGTGGTATATCAACATTAATACCAATACCAATAACACTATGGCTAGGTTCTAAAGCTTGCCCTTCTAAATCAATTAAAATTCCTGCTAATTTAACACCATCTAAATAAATATCATTAGGCCATTTAAGTTGCACTTTAATACGCGTTGCTGAATAAATAGCATCGCTAACCGCTAATGCACTAACTAGACTCAGCCCCATGGCAGCAGATAGACCCTGCTCTAAATGCCAATATATTGATAAATAAATCTGAGAACCAAAAGGAGAAACCCACTCACGCCCACGACGTCCACGACCTGCGCTTTGGTACTCTGCTAAACATACTTGTCCATGTGATAATTGATTTGGTAAACGTCTTAATAAATAACTATTTGTTGAATCAATTAAGGTATGAACTTCTATTTCAGGGATCACACTCCCCTGTGGAATAGCTTCGATAACTTTACTACGATCTAATAAAGATAATGGCTTCGATAACTTATAACCTTTCCCTGTAACACTATAGATATCTAATTCCATTTCTATTAATGCTTTGATATGCTTTGAAATAGCTGCACGGCTTATATTTAATTCTTCACCTAATGCTTGACCTGAAACAAAGTCGCCTCCTGAAAGCGCTTTAATTAAATGCTCTTTTACTACTTTTGTCATATTATTTATCCCAATCTACCATTGGTAGATCTATAAACTGTCGCTCTCCTTGCGAAGTTATCATTCGTACTTCTGGTGATAGTAGTATTTCAAATTTTTTATGGACTTCTTGTTGTACAAATTGTGCCAAGCCTAGAATATCTTTACCGTAATCGCTTTCATGATTGACTAATACTAATGCTTGGTTTTCATGTACTCCCACCTGGCTCTTACGATAGCCTTTTAAACCGGTTTGCTCAATTAACCAGCCAGCGGCAAGCTTTACATTACCGTTATCTTGAGAATAAAATGGAATCTCTGGATATATAGTTTTCAAACTAGCAAGCTTTTCAACACTGACTACCGGGTTTTTAAAAAAACTTCCCGCATTAGGTAGTTGGTCCGGATCAGGTAGTTTTGCTTGTCGTAAACTAATCACTTTGTCCATTACTTCTTTAGCATTTGCATCAGAAGGTAATTCATTCAAACCTGAATAAGATAAGTTCGCTTGCCATTTCTTAGATAACTTTAATACGACCTCTGTTATAACGCCCTTGTTAAGAAAAGCATTTTTAAATATGCTGTCTCGATAAGAAAAACAACACTCTTGGCTATCTAAAGTTTTAACAGTACGGCTTGAAAAATCAAACCACGTTACTTCAACGCAAAAATTTGACAACTCAACACCATAAGCACCAATATTCTGTACCGGAGATGCCCCTATACTGCCAGGAATCAACGCAAGATTTTCTAACCCATACACGCCATTATTGATACATAAACAGACAAGGTTGTGCCAGTTTTCTCCTGCACCAGCACGAACAAAATAGTTATCGGCTGTTTCGCTAATATCGATTCCTTTAAAGTCTGGTTTAATAATAATAGGTGCTTGGGTATCGACAAATAGAGTATTACTACCCTCGCCAAGAATATAGAATGGATTTAACGATAGATCTGGTAATGACTCTAAATCAGATAGAGTTTGTGGGAAATATACAATCGGTGAAGTACTTTTCACATTAAAACTATTATTTTTTCGCAAAGAAAATTGCTTACTTGATTTCATATCTATTCTATTAATCAATTTAGATACTGTTATTGTACTTAATATTTATATCAACACCAGTTAAAGCAAGTACTAAGCGATAAAAGATCCTTTACTTAACTAATATATTCTATTAACTGAATTAGTTTTTTATACGTAAACAATAGAAGAAAATTGTAAATTTAATTGAACTTTAAAAGATAAATACACTCTTACTTAATAGTTATGTTATCCCTTAGTGTTTCATGTTTATGCATCTATTTTTATAGATGCATTTTTTTTGTTTTTTTAGTGATACCAATTCCGATAATTTTGTGATCTAATGTAAGCTTAAATATAAGGCTTAAAATGACTCATAACTTATCACAGCTTATTTCATCAACGAGTAATGCAAGAATGCGATTACGATTGCTTGCTGTATCTCACTTTATCGATGGAAAAAATCGCACACAAATAGCTACTTTCTTGAAAGTTAGCCGCACTAGCGTTAATAAATGGATCCATACTTATTTACATGATGGCTTAGAGGGACTTAAAGAAAAAAAACATACAGGTCGCCCAAAATCTTTGGATGATAAGCAGCTGTCACAACTGAAAAGTTTTGTTATCAATTCTGCTATAAAACCGAGTGGTGGTAGGCTTCAAGGAAAAGATGTACAAGAATATATTGCGACAGAGTTTGGTGTTGTCTACCAAAAATCTAATGTATACGACACACGACACCAGCTTGAACTAAGCTGGGTAACAACACGTTCAAAGCACCCTAAGCAATCCATTGAGACACAAGAAACCTTTAAAAAAATTCCAATTTGAAACGATCGCCAAGATCCCGTTATCGATATCGCTTGATCAAGTCGATGTGTGGTTTCAGGATGAAGCGCGGTTTGGTCAGCAAAACACAACGACCAGAGTGTGGGCAGAAAAAGGAACGCGCCCTAGGGCAATCAAACAGCAGCAGTTTACCTACGCTTATTTGTTTGGCGCAGTCTGCATCACCAATGGAAAAACAGAAGCTATCGTAGCCCCATTAAGTAATATGGATGTGATGGCGTCACACTTAGCACTCATTTCAAAGGCGACAGAAGAGGGACGACATGCTGTAGTCTTGATGGATGGTGCCAGTTGGCATCAAAAGTATCTTGATGACGAATACAACAATTTGACGATCATCCATATTCCTCCCTATTCACCCGAGTTAAATCCAATTGAGCAAGTGTGGTCATGGATGAGGCAGAATGAAATAGCTAACCGTTGTTTCAAGGATTATGAGGATATTGTTGAGAAGTGCTCAGAAGCTTGGAACCGCTTCAGAAGTAATACTAAAAGGGTGATATCTCTATGTCACCGAGACTGGGCCATTATGACCAGTTAATTATCGGAATTGGTATCACTTTATCGATGGAAAAAATCGCACACAAATAGCTACTTTCTTGAAAGTTAGTCGCACTAGCGTTAATAAATGGATCCATACTTATTTACATGATGGCTTAGAGGGACTTAAAGAAAAAAAACATACAGGTCGCCCAAAATCTTTGGATGATAAGCAGCTATCACAACTGAAAAGTTTTGTTATCAATTCTGCTATAAAACCGAGTGGTGGTAGGCTTCAAGGAAAAGATATACAAGAATATATTGCGACAGAGTTTGGTGTTGTCTACCAAAAATCTAATGTATACGACACACTACACCAGCTTGAACTAAGCTGGGTAACAACACGTTCAAAGCACCCTAAGCAATCCATTGAGACTCAAGAAACCTTTAAAAAAATTCCAATTTGAAACGATCGCCAAGATCCCGTTATCGATATCGCTTGATCAAGTCGATGTGTGGTTTCAGGATGAAGCGCGGTTTGGTCAGCAAAACACAACGACCAGAGTGTGGGCAGAAAAAGGAACGCGCCCTAGGGCAATCTCACCGAGACTGGGCCATGATGACCAGTTAATTATCGGAATTGGTATAATTATGTGAGACAGCAAAAAGCCCGTCACTTTCGTAACGGGCTCTTCGGGTGTACCTTGCGGTACGAATAGAAGTTTAGCAATGTCCTACTCTCACATGGGAACTCCCACACTACCATCGGCGCTACTGCGTTTCACTTCTGAGTTCGGAATGGAGTCAGGTGGTACCACAGCGCTATTGTCGCTAAACAAAAAGGTTACAATCTTAGAAAGCTAACGTACACGGATGTACTAATGTCGATAATGTTCATGGATGAACGTTTTTATCGACTCTCTTTCGAGGTTTAAATATCGTTTTGTTCTTTATTCTGATTCAAGTAACACGTAAGTACGTGTGTTTTCTAATGTCAGTCTTCATACAATGCACTTCATAGTTCTAAAAACTACTTGGGTGTTGTATGGTTAAGCCTCACGGGCAATTAGTATCAGTTAGCTCAAGACCTCACAGCCCTTACACACCTGACCTATCAACGTTGTAGTCTCCAACGACCCTTTAGGGAGCTTAAAGCTCCAGTGAGAACTCATCTCAAAGCCTGCTTCCCGCTTAGATGCTTTCAGCGGTTATCAGTTCCGAACGTAGCTACCGGGCAATGCTATTGGCATAACAACCCGAACACCAGCGGTTCGTCCACTCCGGTCCTCTCGTACTAGGAGCAGCCCTCTTCAATTCTCAAACGCCCACGGCAGATAGGGACCGAACTGTCTCACGACGTTCTAAACCCAGCTCGCGTACCACTTTAAATGGCGAACAGCCATACCCTTGGGACCGACTTCAGCCCCAGGATGTGATGAGCCGACATCGAGGTGCCAAACACCGCCGTCGATATGAACTCTTGGGCGGTATCAGCCTGTTATCCCCGGAGTACCTTTTATCCGTTGAGCGATGGCCCTTCCATACAGAACCACCGGATCACTATGACCTACTTTCGTACCTGCTCGACGTGTCTGTCTCGCAGTTAAGCTGGCTTATGCCATTGCACTAACCGTATGATGTCCGACCATACTTAGCCAACCTTCGTGCTCCTCCGTTACTCTTTGGGAGGAGACCGCCCCAGTCAAACTACCCACCAGACAGTGTCCCCAAGCCCGATTAGGGCCCTAGGTTAGAACATCACGCATACAAGGGTGGTATTTCAAGATTGGCTCCACAAAATCTAGCGACTCTGTTTCAACGCCTCCCACCTATCCTACACATGTAGGAGCAATGTTCACTGTCAAGCTATAGTAAAGGTTCACGGGGTCTTTCCGTCTAGCCGCGGGTATACGGCATCTTAACCGCAAATTCAATTTCACTGAGTCTCGGGTGGAGACAGTGTGGCCATGATTACGCCATTCGTGCAGGTCGGAACTTACCCGACAAGGAATTTCGCTACCTTAGGACCGTTATAGTTACGGCCGCCGTTTACCGGGGCTTCGATCATCAGCTTCGACCTAAGTCTAACCGAATCAATTAACCTTCCGGCACCGGGCAGGCGTCACACCGTATACGTCATCTTTCGATTTTGCACAGTGCTGTGTTTTTAATAAACAGTTCCAGCCACCTGGTTACTTCGACTGCTCTGAGCTTAGGAAGCAAGTTCCATCACCCTGAGCAGCGTACCTTCTCCCGAAGTTACGGTACTATTTTGCCTAGTTCCTTCACCCGAGTTCTCTCAAGCGCCTTAGTATTCTCTACCTAACCACCTGTGTCGGTTTGGGGTACGGTTCCTATATATCTGAAGCTTAGAAGCTTTTCCTGGAAGCATGGCATCAATGACTTCATGTCCGTAGACACTCGTCTCGAGTCTCAGTGTTAACAGCAACCCGGATTTACCTAAGTCGCCCACCTACATTCTTTCACACGGACTACCAACGCCGTGCTCATCTAGCCTACTCCGTCCCTCCTTCGCAATATATAGAAGTACAGAAATATTAATCTGTTTCCCATCGACTACGCGTTTCCGCCTCGCCTTAGGGGCCGACTTACCCTGCCCTGATTAACATGGGACAGGAAACCTTGGTCTTTCGGCGGGGGAGTTTTTCACTCCCCTTATCGTTACTCATGTCAGCATTCGCACTTGTGATACCTCCAGCAAACTTCTCAATTCACCTTCAACGGCTTACACAACGCTCCCCTACCACTTAATCCTAAGATTAAATCCGCAGCTTCGGTGACTAGTTTAGCCCCGTTACATCTTCCGCGCAGACCGACTCGACTAGTGAGCTATTACGCTTTCTTTAAAGGATGGCTGCTTCTAAGCCAACCTCCTAGCTGTCTATGCCTTTCCACATCGTTTCCCACTTAACTAGTACTTTGGGACCTTAGCTGGCGGTCTGGGTTGTTTCCCTCTTCACAACGGACGTTAGCACCCGCAGTGTGTCTCCCGCATATCACTCATTGGTATTCGGAGTTTGCAAAGGGTTGGTAAGTCGGGATGACCCCCTAGCCTTAACAGTGCTCTACCCCCAATGGTGTTCGTGCGAGGCTCTACCTAAATAGATTTCGGGGAGAACCAGCTATCTCCCGGCTTGATTAGCCTTTCACTCCGACCCACAAGTCATCACCGCATTTTTCAACATACGTGTGTTCGGTCCTCCAGTTGATGTTACTCAACCTTCAACCTGCCCATGGGTAGATCGCCGGGTTTCGGGTCTATACCCTGCAACTAAACGCGCAGTTAACACTCGCTTTCGCTACGGCTCCCCTAATCGGTTAACCTTGCTACAGAATATAAGTCGCTGACCCATTATACAAAAGGTACGCAGTCACCCGACTAAATCGGGCTCCCACTGCTTGTACGTATGCGGTTTCAGGTTCTATTTCACTCCCCTCACAGGGGTTCTTTTCGCCTTTCCCTCACGGTACTGGTTCACTATCGGTCAGTTAGTAGTATTTAGCCTTGGAGGATGGTCCCCCCATATTCAGACAAAGTTTCACGTGCTCCGTCCTACTCGATTTCACTTAAAGGTTGCTTTAGTGTACGGGACTATCACCCTGTATCGTCTTACTTTCCAGTAAGTTCCACTAGCGCCCAATAAGCTTAAGGGCTGATTCGCGTTCGCTCGCCGCTACTAACGAAATCTCGGTTGATTTCTTTTCCTCGGGGTACTTAGATGTTTCAGTTCTCCCGGTTCGCTTCATTATCCTATGTATTCAGATAATGATACCTAGCTTATGCTAAGTGGGTTTCCCCATTCGGACATCTTTGGCTATAACGGTTTTTATCACCTCACCAAAGCTTTTCGCAGATTAACACGTCCTTCATCGCCTCTAACTGCCAAGGCATCCACCACATACGCTTAGTCACTTAACCATACAACCCTAAGTAGTCTTTTCTAATAAAAGAAATGAAAACAAAGTACACCGTGGAGACTAATCCACAGTAATTGTAAAGTCTGACATTTTCACGTACTCAATATATCCGAAGATATAAGATGAGTTACTTGATAAGACATCTTTGCTCTAAGAGCAAGTATGAATTCGATAATACATCCTTGGGGGATGCATTATCACCATTACAGCATTCACGATAAGAGAATGTTGTAACAGCTTGGTATTTATACTGTAACAAACAACAGCGCGACACCGTGTTTGTCATATAAATACCGATATTTATATCAGCTTTCCAGATTGTTAAAGAACTAATTTTTAACTCACATTCGGTTAAAAACTTGGTTTAAAAAACCAAACTTAAATTATCATCGCTTTGATAGATTAAGTTTGGTCTCTTTCTTCATTTAAAAGAAACGATGGTATTTTGATTTCTTTACAAGGCGCTTTGTGGTGACGTGTAGTCTTTTCTACACGAACTACGAAGCAACGTAGTAAAAAGTCAAAATGGTGGAGCTAAGCAGGATCGAACTGCTGACCTCCTGCGTGCAAGGCAGGCGCTCTCCCAGCTGAGCTATAGCCCCATCAGGGTTTCTTTCAATTTTGTTATCATGTAATTTGTGTGAATACTCTGAATATCTCTTAAAAGGGACATTCCATTATTCGTTTTTACTTCAAGATAAGGAGGTGATCCAACCCCAGGTTCCCCTAGGGTTACCTTGTTACGACTTCACCCCAGTCATGAAACACAAAGTGGTGACCGTCCTCCCGAAGGTTAAACTAGCCACTTCTTTTGCATCCCACTCCCATGGTGTGACGGGCGGTGTGTACAAGGCCCGGGAACGTATTCACCGTAGCATTCTGATCTACGATTACTAGCGATTCCGACTTCACGGAGTCGAGTTGCAGACTCCGATCCGGACTACGACAAGCTTTGTGGGATTCGCTCAACCTCGCGGTATTGCTGCCCTCTGTACCTGCCATTGTAGCACGTGTGTAGCCCATCCCGTAAGGGCCATGATGACTTGACGTCGTCCCCACCTTCCTCCGGTTTATCACCGGCAGTCTCCTTAGAGTTCCCGACATAACTCGCTGGCAAATAAGGATAGGGGTTGCGCTCGTTGCGGGACTTAACCCAACATTTCACAACACGAGCTGACGACAGCCATGCAGCACCTGTCACAGAGTTCCCGAAGGCACAAGTCTATCTCTAGTCTCTTCTCTGGATGTCAAGGGATGGTAAGGTTCTTCGCGTTGCATCGAATTAAACCACATGCTCCACCGCTTGTGCGGGCCCCCGTCAATTCATTTGAGTTTTAACCTTGCGGCCGTACTCCCCAGGCGGTCAACTTAGTGCGTTAGCTGCGCCACTCACGTCTCAAGGACACAAACGGCTAGTTGACATCGTTTACGGCGTGGACTACCAGGGTATCTAATCCTGTTTGCTCCCCACGCTTTCGTTCCTCAGCGTCAGTATCTGTCCAGGTGGCCGCCTTCGCCACTGATGTTCCTTCCAATCTCTACGCATTTCACCGCTACACTGGAAATTCCACCACCCTCTACAGTACTCTAGTCTACCAGTTCAAAATGCAGTTCCAAGGTTGAGCCCTGGGCTTTCACATCTTGCTTAATAGACCGCCTACGAACGCTTTACGCCCAGTAATTCCGATTAACGCTTGCACCCCTCGTATTACCGCGGCTGCTGGCACGAAGTTAGCCGGTGCTTCTTCTGTTGTTAACGTCACAGATGCTTGCTATTAACAAACATCCTTTCCTCACAACTGAAAGTGCTTTACAACCCGAAGGCCTTCTTCACACACGCGGCATGGCTGCATCAGGCTTTCGCCCATTGTGCAATATTCCCCACTGCTGCCTCCCGTAGGAGTCTGGGCCGTGTCTCAGTCCCAGTGTGGCTGATCATCCTCTCAAACCAGCTAGAGATCGTCGCCTTGGTGAGCCATTACCTCACCAACTAGCTAATCTCACTTGGGCTAATCAAATGGCGAGAGGTCCGAAGATCCCCCCCTTTGGTCCGTAGACGTTATGCGGTATTAGCAGTCGTTTCCAACTGTTGTCCCCCACCATAAGGCATATTCCCAAGCATTACTCACCCGTCCGCCGCTCGTCAGCAGATAGCAAGCTATCTCTGTTACCGCTCGACTTGCATGTGTTAAGCCTGCCGCCAGCGTTCAATCTGAGCCATGATCAAACTCTTCAATTAAAAATCGTTTGTGTAACCTCACCATTCTTACCTAAGTAAAAGTGATGTGTTACTGCTCAATGAATTCTGTCGTGATACCAGCAAAGCTGATATCGCATTACATAGTCGCCACCTATCTCGCTAGAAATAAGTAACTATATTTATTTGCATGAACATCATTCATTAAGCGTTTTTTTTGTTCCACTTTCCTAAGAAAGAAGAACTATGTAAAAACAAGTTAATGTGAGTATTCACACAAATTGCATGATAACTAATTGTTAAAGAAGATATCGAGTAACTAGGTTAGTCGATATAGATGAGAGTCGCATTCGCTCTTCACCTAACGATTTAAGCTTAACTTAATTCGTGTTGCTCGTTGCTGTTGCCCCGAAGCAGGATGCGTATCATACGCTTCCGAGTTTTAATGTCAACGTTTTATTTTGATTTATTTAAAAGTTTTTGTAAACTCTCAAACCCTTCATTCTAAAACGTTAAGTTAACTATTTATCATTAAAATGAAAGTAGATAACTTATTAAAACAGCCCGTTGATGATTCGTTTTGCCTGAACCCCTTGGAACTGGAGCGCATTCTAGAGATTTCTGGGAAATGGTCAAGGCTTTTCTTTAAAGTTTTATTCGTTCGAAGATAAATCGAACGAAATGTTTTCATTTCACACAATTTATCGTTATTAATTGCTATCTTGAATGTTTTTTACACTAATATAGTTGCACAATGACAAAAGGTGAGTAACATAGAAATGTAAATTTACATTTTGTTCTTATAAATTAATATTAAAATAATAATTAGGTATCCATTATGAAGTCTCCGAATATTTCAGCAATAGTTATAGCAGCCATTTTCGCTATTATTGCTTTTTTAGTTTTTAGTTCTATATCAGCTATTACACCTTTACTAATTGCTGTCTTTGTTTTTGTCAGTTCACTTATTGCTCCGCTTATTAACCTTCCTGGTAACAAAGGCCAATCAAGTATTCCATCTGATACTGATAATAATAACAATGATTTTAAAACACTCTATGTTGGTAACCTACCTTACCGTGCCAATGAAACCGCAGTAAGAGAATTGTTTGCTACTTATGGTCATGTTGAATCAGTAAGATTGATGAAAGATAAGCATACAGGTAAACGTAGAGGGTTTGGTTTTGTAGAAATGTCTGCAAGTGATTTAGAAAAAGCAATTACAGCATTAAATGATGCTGAATTTGAGCAACGTACTTTAAAAGTTAGAGAAGCTAAAGAACGTCCTGAAAGAGTTGAAGCAAGTGACTAACTCCCTCAGTGTTATTTACTTTAATAACTAATAATAAAAAACCCGATTAATATCGGGTTTTTTATTGCCATAAAACAAGCTTGAGTTACTTTTCGATATAACTCTACTTCCCTATAGTGTTATTGATGTGGGTTATGGCTTTATCTTTATTTCACAAAATAGAAGATATTACGTTTATATTGACTGCAACGCAGAAAAGCTAAACAAATATTCACTCTATACTAGACAAAACCTAAACTCACGCTAAAATTGCGCACTTCAATACTCAGGTTTATTAAAGTAACTGAGTGTCCTAACGAATTCTAGTATTCACAATAAGTAAACAATAAGGTAAGCATTTATGTTTAGTCATATTCATCCCGATAATTATGAACAGCAATTGTCAGAGAAAAACCAAGAAATGACCGCTCTATTTTCTTGCTTTAATATCCCTGCTGCAGAAATTTTTCCATCAGAGCCGTTAAATTATCGCTTACGTGCTGAGTTTAGAGTATGGCATCAGGGTGATGATCTCTATTACATAATGTTTAACAGTGAAACTAAAGAAAAATTTCGCGTTGATGAATTTCCTGTCGCTAGCCAATTAATAAATCAAGCGATGAAAGCTTTATTGATAGCAATTAAAGATTTAAAAGAACTACGGTACAAGCTATTTCAAGTAGACTTTCTTTCTACGTTAAGTGGTGAGCTGCTAATTAGCATGCTTTACCATAAACCTTTAGAGCCTACTTGGGAAGATGCTGCAAAAGCACTGAAAATAGAATTATCAGCAATAGCTCCGGTAGATATAATTGGCCGAGCTAAAAAGCAAAAAATTATCCTCGATAAAGATTATGTGATGGAATCTTTACAGGTTGGTGATAATAAGTTCACTTATCAACAAGTTGAAAATAGTTTTACACAACCAAACGGCAACGTGAATGAGCAAATGCTTTTATGGGCCCAAAAAGCGACGGTTGATGCCGGTGGAGACTTAATAGAGCTTTATTGTGGTAATGGTAACTTCAGTGTTGCCCTAGCTCAAAATTTTACACGTGTTTTAGGTACTGAAATATCAAAAACTTCGGTAAAGTCCGCACAAGTAAATATAAAAGCCAATAATATCGATAATATAAATATTGTTCGTATGTCTAGTGAAGAGTTTAGTCAAGCGATGAACGGTGAACGTAAGTTCAGACGTTTAGAAGGGTTCGATTTAACTACTTACAATTACGATACTGTATTAGTCGATCCTCCTCGTGCAGGTTTAGATAAAGATAGCGTCGAACTAGTGAGCCGTTTTAATAAGATTATATATATTTCTTGCAACCCTAATACGTTAAAAGAAAATTTAACTGACTTAACTAAAACACATACTATTGAGAAGTTTGCTTTATTTGATCAATTTCCTTATACCTCACACATTGAAGTAGGTGTGGTATTAACTAGAAAATAACTCTATCTTTAACCATGAGCTCTGCAATAAGACCTCATGGTTTGTGAACTTAGTTATTTATGCGTTTTTTTAGATATTTTACGTCTATCACTAAGTTCAGCAGCACCACGTGCAATAAAGCGAAGTTGTTGAATGGTCTGTTTTGATAACTGTGCTCTTTCTGATTTATCCTCCATATCTAATGCATCAGAGCCTGCGCTAAAAACAATAGTAACAGCGGCATTGGCTTGCATATATGCAACTTCTGTATCTAAATCTTTTGCATGTTGTAAATAATCACAAAGCTCCATAGTGAAATAACGAATTTCACGAATTACTGCAGCTCTAAACGCAGCTGAAGTACCTGAACGTTCTCGTAGCAATAAACGAAATACATTACCGTTACTTTCGATTAACTCCATAAATGTCTCGACAGATATTTGAATAACCGAACCACCTTTAGCAATACGTTGACGAGCTTGGCGCATTAACTGTCTTAATGTTAAACCCGCCTCATCTACTAATGTTAATCCAAGTTCATCCATATCACTAAAATGTCGATAAAATGAAGTAGGTGCGAGGCCCGCCTCTTTAGCAACTTCTCTTAAACTTAAACTGGAAAAACTTCGCTCAGCACTCAATTGATTCAAAGCGGCATCAATCAATAACCTACGTGTTTTTTCTTTTTGCTGGGCACGAATACCGCTCATAGTTTTCCTCTTTATAAAGCAATTTGGATTAGCACATTTATAACAAACCAATAATATCAGCTTCCTAACCCGAGTAAAAATATATTAATTACACTTGACTGGTTAGATGAACTCGCTAAACTATAACAATAGCGTACACGTGTACACTTAAATTCATATAAAATATTAGTTAAGAACAGCGAGATAAAATGAAAAAACCCCAGATTGTTTGGCTCAACGTCACTATTTTTATAGTTACTTTTTTAGTAGCTATTATTACTGTCCCTTATAGAGCAGTAACTACAGGCTTTGACAGCACAGAGTTAATATTTGCTTTAATCTGTTTTATTTATTGTGGTATGTCAATTACCGCCGGGTATCACCGTTTATGGTCACATAAAACCTACCAAGCGCATTCAAGCTTACGTTTCATTTTCGCTTTAGGTGGTGCATTTGCCTTACAAAATAGTATTTTGCACTGGTCTTCAGATCATAGAATTCATCATAAACATGTCGACAACAATGACAAAGACCCTTATTCAGCTAAAAAAGGATTTTGGTATTCACATATAGGTTGGATGTGTCGAGAATATCAAGCTCATCGTTACAACGATTATAATAATGTTCGTGATTTACAAAAAGACAATATTGTAATGTGGCAGCATAAGCATTATCTATTACTGACTATTTTGATGAACATTGGTGTACCTGTTGCTTTCGGTTTGTGGCATGGAGACATACTTAATAGTATTTTATTAGTCGGCTTCCTGAGATTAGTGTTAAGTCACCATACAACTTTTTTCATTAATTCTTTAGCACATATTTGGGGCAAACAAACTTACACCGACAAAAACACCGCAAGAGATAATGGCTTATTAGCTTTACTTACCTTTGGCGAAGGCTATCATAACTATCACCATATCTTTGAAAATGATTATCGAAATGGTATTCGTTGGTGGCAATTCGACCCAACAAAATGGCTGATAAAAAGTTGCCAATGGTTAGGTTTAACGACGAAATTACGTACTAGCCCTGAAGATAAAATAGAAAAAATGCGTTTAGCTATGACTCTAAAACGTAGCAAGGACAAATTAACTCGATTACCTAATGCAGATCAGGCTATTTTACATCTTCAACAAGAATACGATTTACTGATTAGTAAACTAAATGACTATTACCAAATTCGCAAAACTCTACTGACAGAAAAGCGAGAACAGGTATTAGCGGATGTTGAAAAATCTGAATTGATGAAACAATATAAAGAATTAAAAGTTAAATTGAGTGAGCAGCAAAAAAATTGGCATACTCTCACCGCAAAACTCACATAATAATCAATAAAATACAAATCAATTGATTACCATTTTCCTTAAATCCTGCTAATATTTTCATAATAAATGTAATCAGGGTTTGGGGAAAACTTTTGGCTAAAGCTAATACAACGAAATCAACGAGTGAGAAAACATTTGATTATGATGTAATCATTATCGGTACAGGTCCTGGCGGCGAAGGCGCTGCAATGGAACTATCAAAAAAAAATAAAAAAGTCGCTATTATTGAGCGTTACAAAGACGTTGGTGGCGGTTGTACTCATTGGGGGACAATTCCTTCAAAAGCATTACGTCAAAGTGTTAGTCGATTAACAGAATATAATGCTAGCCCTTTATTTCGTGGGCATAATAAAGCGAAGCGTTTAACCTGCGCAGAAATTCTAAACCATGCCTCTTCAGTTATAAGCAAGCAAGTACAGCTTCGTAGTGGCTTTTATGATCGTAACCAAGTAGAACTGATTACTGGTGATGCATCTTTTATTGATAGTAATACCATCCAAATTATAAAAAAGGATGGTTCAATAGAAAAAATTAGCGCTGAAAAAATTGTTATTGCTACCGGCTCACACCCTTATAGACCCGATGATATTAACTTTAATCATCCACGCGTATATGACTCAGACACTATTCTTTCCCTTAAACATGAGCCCCGCTCTATTATCATCTATGGCGCGGGTGTTATAGGCAGTGAATATGCATCGATTTTCCGTGGACTTAGTGTAAAAGTAGATTTAATTAATACGCGTGATCGACTTCTCTCTTTCTTAGATGATGAAATATCAGATGCTTTAAGTTATCACTTATGGAATAACGGTGTAGTTATTAGACACGGTGAGCAAATAAAACGTGTTGAAGCCACCGATCAATCCGTTATTGTATATTTAGAGTCCGGGAAAAAGATGCGAGCGGACTGTCTTTTATTTGCTAATGGGCGTACCGGTAATACTGCTGATTTAAACTTAGAAAATGCCGGATTAAAAGCAGATGGACGTGGACAGCTAAAAGTAAACAACAAATATCAAACCCATATTGAAAATATTTATGCAGTTGGCGATGTTATTGGTTATCCAAGCTTAGCCAGTGCCGCTTACGATCAAGGCCGATTAGCAGCATCAGCTATGATAGATCATCAAAGTACAGCTATGTTGATAGCTGACATCCCTACAGGTATATATACGATTCCTGAGATCAGTTCAGTTGGTAAAACAGAACAAGAATTAACAGAAGCAAAAATACCTTACGAAGTAGGCAGAGCACAGTTCAAACATTTAGCCAGAGCCCAAATCACTAATAGCTTAGTTGGCTCTTTAAAAATTCTTTTTCACCGTGAAACTAAAGAAATTTTAGGTATTCATTGTTTTGGTGAAAATGCTGCTGAAATTATTCACATTGGGCAAGCTATTATGCAACAAACTAATGGTGGTAATACTATTGAATATTTCGTTAATACTACCTTTAATTATCCAACAATGGCTGAAGCATTTCGTGTTGCCGCATTAAATGGATTAAATAGATTATTTTAACCCGTTTAATTTTAGGAAAATTGACCATGCCAGTAGTTACATAGCTTATTAAATTAAGTTATGTAACTTATACCTACTCTAATAAATGACTTCACTCGTGTTGGTGAAAATAGCCAATAAAATTATTAATCGGTAAGAAATGACAATGAATAATAAAATACTATTTATGGCAAGCTTAATATTATTTAGCTGTTTTAGCTTTGCTAATAATAATTATAGTATTTATTTAGTGAGGCACGCGGAAAAAATAGATAATTAAAAAGACCCAAAGCTAAGCGAATGCGGAAAGCAACGTGCTCAGCAATTATCAAAGATATTATCTAAAGTCAATATATCTGCAATATATAGCACTAAGTATCAAAGAACGATGCAAACTGCAGAGCCTATGTCTAGATTAGAGCAACTAAAAATACAGCATTATGATCCAAATAATTTAGAGTTGTTTTCACTACAATTAAAACAAGAAAAGAGAAATACGCTTATTGTTGGCCACAGTAATACTACACCAGTGTTAACAGAATTATTAGCTCAGCAAAAAGTAGCCCCATTAACAGAAGATAATTATCAGTATTTATACCAAGTTCAGATTTTAAATGATCAACCTATATTAACGATTTTACAACAACCTATAAGTTGCCAAACTATTAATAAAGGTTCTAAATAATTCCCCCTTATTAAGCGAGTAAATATTCCTTTCTCTCTTAAACAAAAAAAGGGTTAGATATAAATTATATCTAACCCTTTTTAGCTAATATGGTATCAATTAAAGCATATATTCTTCAGGCATAGGCAAAGCAGCAACGCCGGAATCAATCGCAGCTTGAGCAACAGCTCTAGCAACCACAGCCAACAAACGAGAATCCATTGGTTTAGGGATAATGTAATCTTTACCAAAACTTAGTTCTTTCACGCCACTAGCGGTTAAAACTTCAACTGGAACAGTTTCTTTTGCTAAGGCACGAATAGCATGAACAGCGGCAATTTTCATTTCATCATTAATAGTACGAGCACGAACATCTAACGCACCACGGAAAATAAATGGGAAACAGAGAACGTTATTTACCTGATTTGGATAATCACTACGACCCGTAGCAATGATAAGATCGTCTCTAGCAGCGAGTGCATCTTCAGGTTTAATTTCCGGATCTGGGTTTGAGCAAGCAAAAATTATAGGTTTAGGTGCCATTAGCTTAACTTGAGCTTGTGATAATAAATTAGGACCAGAAACCCCAACAAATACATCAGCACCAGTGATAGCGTCATCTAAAGTACGTTTATCGGTGTTATTGGCAAATAATTTTTTATATTCATTTAAATCATCACGACGTGAATGTATAACCCCTTTAGTATCCAGCATATAAATCTTCTCTCGCTGTGCACCACACTTAATCAATAATTCCATACAAGCAATAGCGGCAGCACCTGCGCCCAAGCAAACGATATTAGCTTGGTTTATATCTTTACCTTGAATATCCAAAGCATTCATCATACCTGCTGCAGTAACAATCGCAGTACCGTGTTGATCATCATGAAATACTGGAATTTTACAGCGTTCAATTAACGCTTTTTCTATAGCAAAGCATTCTGGAGCTTTGATATCTTCAAGGTTAATTCCACCGAAGGTGTCAGCGATGTTAGCAACGGTATTGACAAACTCTTCAACAGTTTTGTGTTTTACTTCAATATCAAATGAATCAATATTAGCAAAGCGTTTAAATAATAATGATTTACCTTCCATTACTGGTTTTGATGCCATAGGGCCTAAATTACCCAAACCTAAAATTGCAGTACCATTAGTGATAACAGCAACCGTATTTCCTTTTGCTGTATATTTATAAACATCGTCAGGGTTCTCAGCTATGGCTCTTACCGGCTCTGCGACACCAGGGCTATAAGCCAGAGATAGATCTTCACTCGTTTCAGCTGCCGTAGTTAATGCTACGCTAATTTTTCCTGGCGTTGGTAAAGAATGGTAATCAAGTGCTTGTTGACGAAGATCTGACATTATTATTTCCTAGTGCATTAGTTGGTTATATTATTATAAATGACAAGTTATTTACTATTATGTGATTCGTTTTTTATAGTGTATTGCATTGCTTATTACTTTATCAAGACCATTTAACTATATAGAATTGCTGCAAACTTTATTAAACATAAACTTTATTGAGTAATTAATCATATTATTTAACTAAATAACGAATATTAGAGCAGAGTATTATTAACAAAGTACTACTGATAACAGAGAAATACCATATATTAGAGCTGGTAACAGTTTCCTGAAAATAAGCCCGTTATCATAGAATATGTCGGAGAAGTTGTATGATTTTACGCTAAAGTACAATATTGACAGTTGTCATGAATAACCATTCAAGTGGTGACATTTTATAAGCTCCCGGAATGCCCCGTTAAAAGACAGGCATAAAAAAAGACCTTAACAAATAAATGTTAAGGTCTTTTTGATAACTATTTAAGTTTAAAAAGTATTAAAAATACTAATTAAGCTTTAGTAATTACATCAATACATTTCCACTTATCTTTATGAGCAGACTTAGAAAGTTATGTCAATTTCTTTTGCTTAACCAAAATACAGGCATAAAAAAAGACCTTAACAAATAAATGTTAAGGCCTTTTTGATAACTATTTAAGTTTAAAAAGTATTAAAAAATACTAATTAAGCTTTAGTAATTACGTCAACACATTTCCACGTACCTTTATGAGCAGGCTTAGAAATCATGTTAATTTTGCTTACTTAACCAAAATATGGACATAAAAAAAGACCTTAACAAATGAATGCTAAGGTCTTTTTAATAACTATGTAAGTTTAATAAATATTAAAAATATTGATTAAGCTTTAGTAATTACGTCAATACATTTCCACTTATCTTTATGAGCAGACTTAGAAAGTTATGTCAATTTCTTTTGCTTAACCAAAATACAGGCATAAAAAAAGACCTTAACAAATAAATGTTAAGGCCTTTTTGATAACTATTTAAGTTTAAAAAGTATTAAAAAATACTAATTAAGCTTTAGTAATTACGTCAACACATTTCCACGTACCTTTATGAGCAGGCTTAGAAATCATGTTAATTTTGCTTACTTAACCAAAATATGGACATAAAAAAAGACCTTAACAAATGAATGCTAAGGTCTTTTTAATAACTATGTAAGTTTAATAAATATTAAAAATATTGATTAAGCTTTAGTAATTACGTCAACTAATTTCCAGTTTTTAGACTTAGAAATTGGCGCAACTTCAGTAATAGTTACTAAGTCACCTTCGTTACATACGTTAGCTTCATCATGAGCTTTCAACTTAGTTGAACGCGTGATGTACTTACCATACATAGGGTGCTTAACGCGACGTTCGATCATTACAACGATAGACTTATCCATCTTGTTACTGATAACAACGCCTTGTAGTGTGCGGATTTTAGCTTCGCTCATTACTTACCTGCCTTTTCAGTGATGATAGTCTTAACACGTGCAATATTGCGACGTACAGTTCTTAGCAAATGAGTTTGTGCTAATTGACCAGTGCTTGCTTGCATGCGGTAGTTAAACTGCTCACGTAGAAGCTCTAGTAATTCAGCATTAAGCTCTTCAATGCTTTTTGCTTTAAGTTCACTAGCTTTCATTACATTACCGTCCTAGTTACGAAGGTAGTTTTAAACGGAAGTTTAGCAGCTGCTAAAGCAAATGCTTCGCGCGCTACTTCTTCAGGAACACCTTCCATTTCATAAAGAACACGGCCAGGAAGAATTTGGCAAACCCAATATTCTACTGAACCCTTACCTTTACCCATACGAACCTCAAGAGGTTTTTTGGTAATTGGCTTATCAGGGAAAACGCGTATCCAGATTTTACCTTGACGCTTAACATGACGAGTCATGGCACGACGAGCGGCTTCAATTTGGCGTGCAGTCATACGACCACGCTCAACCGATTTCAAACCGAAAGTACCGAAGCTAACTGAACTACCAACCTGTGCAAGACCACGGTTACGTAATTTAAATTGCTTACGGAATTTAGTACGTTTTGGTTGTAACATTACTTATTCCTCTTACTTCGCTTTGCGGTTGTTCTTTCTTTTAGGCTTAGCCGCTGGTTGTTCTGCCACAAGTGGCATTTTACCAATGATTTCGCCTTTAAAGATCCAAACTTTAATACCAATTACACCATAAGTCGTGTCGCCACGCGCAATTGCGTAGTCGATATCAGCACGTAATGTATGTAAAGGTACACGACCTTCACGATACCATTCAGCACGTGCAATATCAGCGCCGCCTAAACGACCGCTAACTTGAACTTTGATACCCTTAGCACCTAAACGCATAGCGTTTTGCACGGCACGCTTCATAGCGCGACGGAACATAACACGACGTTCTAATTGACTAGCAATACTGTCAGCAACAAGCTGCGCATCCATTTCTGGCTTACGTACTTCAGCAATGTTGATTTGAGCAGGAACGCCGGCAATTTTAGACACAGCTAAACGTAACTTCTCAACATCTTCGCCTTTCTTACCGATAACAACACCCGGACGAGCCGTGTGAATAGTTACGCGGATAGATTTAGCTGGACGTTCAATAACTACTTTAGATAGTGAAGCGCGTTTAAGCTTTTCTTTTAAAAATTCGCGAACCTTATGGTCGCCGTCTAAGTTGCTAGCAAAATCTTTGCTGTTAGCAAACCAAGTAGACGCGAAAGGTTTCGTGATACCTAGGCGAATACCGGTAGGATTAACTTTTTGACCCATACTAATATACTCCTAAGAATCAGACACAATCACAGTAATGTGACTAGTGCGCTTGATGATGCGATCGGCTCGGCCTTTCGCTCGTGGCATAATACGTTTCATTGTTGGACCATCGTCAATCATAATTGTTTTAACGAATAATTCATCAATATCTGCACCTTCATTGTGCTCTGCATTAGCAATCGCTGAATTAAGAACTTTTTTAACTAACTCGGCAGCAGATTTATTGCTGAAGGTTAATATTTCAAGTGCTTTTTCAACGTGTACGCCACGGATTTGATCCGCGACTAAACGTGCTTTTTGCGCAGAACCACGGGCAAATTTATGTATAGCAATTGCTTCCATCTAACTTCCCCTTACTTCTTCGCTTTCTTATCAGCGACATGACCGCGATAAGTACGAGTTGGTGCAAATTCTCCTAATTTGTGACCGATCATTTCTTCGGTTACAAATACAGGAACGTGTTGACGGCCATTATGGACAGCTATGGTCAATCCGATCATCGTAGGGATGATCATTGAACGACGGGACCAAGTCTTAATTGGCTTTTTATTCCCGCTTTCCACCGCTTTCTCTACCTTCGTCAACAAGTGTAGGTCAATAAAAGGACCTTTCTTGAGGGAACGTGGCATGGTGATTCCTTAATTATCAGTACCCTACCTACCGAAATTAGTCGATTTAACTATTCGATAATGTAGAGTATTTAGTTTAATGCACTAATTACTTAGTACGACGACGTACGATAAATTTATCAGTACGCTTATTCGAACGAGTCTTGTAACCCTTAGTTGGTACACCCCAAGGTGATACCGGATGACGACCGCCAGATGTTTTACCTTCACCACCACCGTGTGGATGGTCAACTGGGTTCATGGCAACACCACGAACAGTTGGGCGAACACCGCGCCAGCGTGAAGCACCAGCTTTACCCAGAGAGCGAAGCATGTGTTCAGCATTGCCGATTTCACCTAAAGTAGCACGACAATCTGCTTCAACTTTACGCATTTCGCCAGAGCGAAGACGTAAAGTAACGTAAGCACCATCTTTCGCAACTAATTGTGCGTAAGTACCAGCAGCACGAGCAATTTGCGCGCCCTTACCTGGTTTAAGTTCGATTGCATGCACAACACTACCTAATGGCGTGTTGCGTAAAGGCATAGTATTACCCGGTTTAATAGGAGCATCAACACCAGACTGGATAGAATCACCAGCTTTTAAGCCTTTAGGGGCTAAGATGTAACGACGCTCACCATCTGCGTATAATACTAAAGCGATGTTAGCACTACGATTTGGATCGTATTCTAAACGCTCTACTTTCGCAGGGATACCATCTTTATTTCGTTTAAAATCAACGATACGATAATGTTGCTTATGACCACCACCAATGTGACGAACCGTAATGCGACCATTATTGTTACGACCACCAGACTTAGACTTAGTGTCTAATAATGGTGCGTAAGGCTTACCTTTATGAAGCTCTTTGTTTACCACTTTAACTAGGTGACGACGACCCGGAGAAGTAGGTTTACATTTTACAATAGCCATTTTAACTACTCCTATGATTCAGCGCCAACGAAGTCGATGTCACTACCTTCTGCAAGAGTTACGTAGGCTTTTTTCCAGTCGTTACGACGACCAAAACGAGCACCGGTACGTTTTACTTTACCCTTAACATTAAGTGTATTAACACCTACAACAGAAACTTCAAAAAGCTTCTCAACGGCCGCTTTAATTTCAGCTTTAGTTGCATCAGTAGTAACTTTGAAAACAACAGTGTTGTTTGCTTCAGCTGCTACAGTTGCTTTTTCAGAAATATTTGGTGCTAAAAGCACTTTCAACAAACGTTCTTCGTTTATCATGCTAGTATCCCCTCAATTTCTTTAACTGCATCAGCAGTAATTAAAACTTTTTCGAAACCAACTAAGCTTACAGGATCAATTGCTGCAACGTCACGAACGTCAACTTTATATAAGTTGCGTGCTGATAAGAACAAGTTCTCGTCAACTTCTTTAGTTACAATCAATACATCTTTAAGCTCTAAGCCTTTCAACTTAGCAACTAATTCTTTAGTTTTAGGTGTTTCTACCGAAAAATCGTTCACTACAACTAAACGTTCTTGACGAACTAGTTCAGATAAGATGCTAGCAATAGCACCACGATACATTTTACGGTTAACTTTTAAACTGTGATCTTGAGGTTTAGCAGCGAATGTTACGCCACCAGAACGCCAGATTGGACCACGAGTAGTACCGGCACGAGCTCGGCCTGTACCTTTTTGACGCCATGGTTTTGCACCACCGCCGCTCACTTCTGAACGAGTTTTCTGAGCACGAGTACCTTGACGAGCACCAGCTGCATATGCAACTACTACTTGGTGTACTAAAGCTTCATTAAACTCACGTCCAAAAGTTGCTTCAGAAACTTCAAGAGCACCTGATGCGTCTTTTAATGATAATTCCATCACAAAATCTCCTGGACTAAGCTTTAACAGCTGGTTTGATGATTACGTTACCGTTGATAGCACCCGGAACTGCACCTTTAACAAGCAACAAGTTACGTTCTGCGTCAACGCGAACCAATTCAAGGTTTTGTGTAGTAACGCGCACAGCACCCATGTGACCAGACATTTTTTTGCCTTTGAAAACGCGACCTGGTGTTTGACACTGACCTAACGAACCGTTAGATCTGTGAGAAATCGAGTTACCATGAGTTGCATCTTGCATGCTGAAATTCCAGCGCTTGATACCACCTTGGAAACCTTTACCTTTAGAGGTACCGGTTACATCTACTAATTTAGTGTCATTGAAAATCTCAACAGTGATTTCACTGCCAGCTTCAATATCGCTACCTTCATTTGCATTTAAGCGGAATTCCCACAGGCCACGACCTGCTTCAACGCCTGCTTTAGCGAAATGACCAGCTGCTGGTTTGTTAACACGGCTTGCTTTACGCTTGCCCGTAGTAACTTGAAGCGCTGAATAACCATCGTTATCTACAGTTTTAACCTGAGAAACACGGTTCGCTTCAACTTCTAGAACTGTAACAGGAGTAGAAACGCCATCTTCTGTGAAGACACGAGTCATACCCACTTTACGTCCAACTAGACCTATAGTCATTGTTAAAACTCCTCTTAGCCCAAGCTGATTTGAACATCAACACCAGCTGCAAGATCTAAACGCATTAATGCGTCTACAGTCTTTTCAGTTGGCTCAACGATATCAATCATGCGTTTGTGAGTACGAATTTCGTACTGATCACGCGCATCTTTGTTAACGTGTGGAGAAGTTAATATTGTAAAACGTTCTTTGCGAGTAGGAAGTGGAATAGGACCACGAACCTGTGCGCCAGTACGTTTAGCAGTATCAACGATCTCTGCTGTAGATTGATCAATCAAACGATGATCGAACGCTTTCAAACGAATGCGAATTCTTTGATTTGACATTTATCAAATCCCCTTTTAAAAGAACAAAAAAATACATCCCTCTGCTTCCTTATGTGCTGGAAGGGGGTGTATTACTTAAAAACATTCAACGCAAAATTAGCGTTGCTGTAATAAGGAAATAACTAATATGTTATCGCCTTAGTTTGTTTTACATTGGGTTTTTACCTTTATAAAAGATAAAAAACTGTATAAACAAAACTACACTCAGTTCTCCTGAATGTGGTCGCGTATTATACATAAGATTAGAATATGAGCAAGTATTAATTACTCATTCATAAATTTTAAATATTCAGGCTGTTAACCTAATAGCGTTTCAATTGAATATTCATTACACTCGAAATAACTATAAAAAGAATTAACTATAATAATTATCATCATATAAAGAGGGGAAGTACATGAATAAACCTTGGTTTACTAATTATCCTACCAACGTAGCTAATGAAATCGATTTAAGCCGCTACACTTCATTAATAGACTTGTTTCATGAAACAACGGGTAAATATCAACAGCAAACGGCTTTTAGTAATTTTGGTGCGGAGCTGACTTTCGATCAGGTAAATTTTTTATCACGTGACTTTGCCGCTTTTTTACAAAATAAGTTGAATATTACCAAAGGCGAGCGTGTTGCACTGATGTGCCCAAATACCTTATGCTTTCCAATTGCTATGTGGGGTATTATTCGTGTTGGGGGCGTACAAGTAAATGTAAACCCTATGTACACGCCGCGTGAATTAGAACATCAACTTAACGATGCTCAAGTAGAAACTATCATTATATTTTCTCCATCTACGTCAATGCTCGCTGATGTTATTAAGAAAACTAAAATAAAAAATGTAATTACAGTTAATCTAGACGACTTAATTAATAAAGGCCTACCTTCTGAACCTACTGATGAGCGTTTAAGTAATACTGTTAATTTCACCGACGCTTTAGCACAAGGTAAAGGTATTGAATTAGTAGAGCCCGCTCTCTGCCAAGATGATTTGTTGTATTTACAATATACCGGAGGTACAACAGGATTATCTAAAGGCGCAATGCTCTCTCACGGTAATTTAATTGCGAATATACTGCAGTATGAAGAATTTGCTCAAAATGAAATTGATTATGGCAATGATATTGTTATTACGGCTATTCCGATGTACCACATCTTCGCATTGATGGCTAATACCCTCGCTTATTTCACCTTTGGTGCTAAAAATGTTTTAGTTACGAATCCCCGAGATATGCCCAGCTTTGTCGAAATATGGAAAAACACACCCGCAACAACTTTTACTGGAGTAAATACCTTATTTAACGGCTTATTACACACCCCTGGTTTTGAACAAGTAGACTTTTCAGCATTAAAGCTGTGTATTGGTGGTGGCGCTGCTGTTCAACAAGCTGTTGCAGATAAGTGGTTACAAGTAACAGGTACTAGACTACAAGAAGGCTATGGTTTGTCAGAAACATCTCCTGTCTTATCGTTAAACTTTGGTGCTACCATCAACGGTAAAGACGTTTATGTACCGGGTATCGGTGTTCCGCTTCCTAATACTGATATTTCTATTCGAGATCATAATGGTAATATTGTGAAACAAGGAGAAGCTGGTGAATTGTGTGCTAAAGGCCCGCAAGTAATGTCTGGCTATTGGAATAATGTTGACGCGACAGAAGATGCCATGACACCCGATGGCTATTTCAAAACAGGCGATGTTGCCATGCTCGATGACCAAGGTTTTTTCCATATTGTCGATCGCATTAAAGATATGATTAATGTTTCTGGCTTTAATGTGTACCCCAATGAAATTGAGGCTGAAATTGCCAATATGCCAGGCATTGTTGAATCCGCTTGTATTGGTGTAACTGATGAGAAAACAGGAGAAGCGGTTAAACTGTTTGTAGTGAAGAGCAAAGACGCAGAATATAACAAGATCACAGAACAAGATGTTATCGATTTTTGTCGTCGAGGCTTAACAGCATACAAAATTCCTAAGCATGTTATCTTCATCAATGAAATTCCTAAGTCGACCGTAGGGAAATTATTACGAAGAGAATTAAGGTAAAAGTTAAGCACTAATAAGCAAGCTAGATTGGTATTTAAGATAAATCTAGCTTTTTTATGTTCTGCTCCTAGCTCTGTTTAACCTATATATAAGCAGAGCTTTTTATTTTACCCCTCATTTACATTTTTTTTTCCAATTTTCTATCGATCCTTAAATAGTAATGTTATACTCGCGCGCAAATTTTCAACAATTCTACATTTTATTCTTCCTTTACTTATATAAAGTATTAAGGAGAGAAAAAGCAGAATAGACCTCAAACTAAATAGAGTAAAGCAATGGCAGATTTATCTAAATACAGAAACATTGGTATCTTCGCTCACGTTGATGCGGGTAAAACCACAACAACTGAACGTATCCTTAAATTAACAGGTCAGATCCATAAAACTGGTGAAGTACATGACGGTGAGTCAACTACTGATTTCATGGAACAAGAAGCTGAGCGCGGTATTACTATCCAGTCTGCTGCAGTAAGCTGTTTTTGGAAAGATCACCGTTTTAACGTAATTGACACTCCTGGTCACGTTGATTTCACAGTTGAAGTTTACCGTTCACTTAAAGTACTTGATGGTGGTGTAGGTGTATTCTGTGGTTCTGGTGGTGTTGAACCACAATCAGAAACTAACTGGCGTTATGCGAACGACTCTAAAGTATCTCGTTTAATCTTCGTAAATAAATTAGACCGTTTAGGTGCTAACTTTTACCGTGTAACTGATCAAGTTAAAAAAGTACTAGGCGCTCACCCACTTATCATGACTTTACCAATTGGTGAAGAAGATGATTTCGTTGGTGTTGTCGACGTTTTAACGCAAAAAGCTTACATCTGGGATGACACTGGTCTTCCAGAAAACTACACAATTGAAGACATTCCAGCTGACATGGTTGATGATGCAGCTATGTACCGTGAGCAATTAATCGAAACTGCTTTAGAAGCAGATGAAGATTTATTAATGGATTACTTGGAAGGTGAACTTACACCGACTGAAGAACAAATTAAAGCGTGTATCCGTAAAGGTACTCGTGAAATCATGTTCTTCCCAACGTATTGTGGTTCTGCATTCAAAAACAAAGGCATGCAATTATTACTTGATGCTGTTGTTGATTACTTACCTTCACCTACAGATGTTGACCCACAACCGCTTACAGATGAAGAAGGTAATGCAAATGGTGAATACGCAATTGTTTCTGCAGATGAAACATTCAAAGCATTAGCATTCAAAATTACTGATGACCGTTTTGGTACATTAACTTTCGTACGCATCTACTCAGGTACATTGAAGAAAGGCGATACCATACTTAACGCTGCTACAGGTAAAACTGAGCGTGTTGGCCGTATGTGTGAAATGCAGGCTGATGACCGTAACGAACTTACCTCTGCGCAAGCCGGTGATATCATCGCGATTGTTGGTATGAAGAGTAACGTGCAAACAGGCCACACATTATGTGATCCTAAGCACCCAATCATTCTAGAAGCGATGGTTTTCCCTAAACCAGTAATCTCTATCTCTGTAACACCAAAAGATAAAGGTTCAACTGAGAAAATGGGTCTTGCTATCGGTAAAATGGTTGCAGAAGATCCTACATTCTGTGTTGAAACTGATATTGATTCAGGTGAAACAATCTTATCTGGTATGGGTGAGCTTCACTTAGATATCAAAGTAGATATTCTAAAACGTAGTTACGGTGTTGAATTAGAAGTTGGTAAGCCACAAGTTGCCTACCGTGAAACAATTACTTCAGAAATTGAAGATTCTTACACGCATAAGAAACAATCTGGTGGTTCTGGTCAATTCGGTAAAATCGATTACCGTATTAAGCCTGGCGAACCTGGTTCTGGTTTCGTTTTCAACTCAGTAGTTGTTGGTGGTAACGTACCTAAAGAATTCTTTCCTGCAATCGAGAAAGGCTTTAAAGGCATGATGGAAACTGGTGTACTTGCTGGTTTCCCTGTACTAGATGTTGAAATTGAATTATACGATGGTGGCTTCCATGCGGTCGATTCATCTGCTGTTGCATTTGAACTTGCTGCTCGTGGCGCTTTCCGTCAATCAATTCCAAAAGCGGGTGCTCAATTAATTGAACCTATCATGTCTGTTGATGTGTTTACTCCTGATGATCACGTTGGTGATGTTATTGGTGATTTAAACCGTCGTCGTGGTATGATCGGTGGCCAAGAAGCTGGTGTTACTGGTGTTCGCATTAAAGCTGACGTACCTCTTTCAGAGATGTTCGGTTATATCGGATCGTTACGTACAATGACATCAGGTCGTGGTCAATTCTCTATGGAATTCTCTCACTACATGCCTTGTCCTAACAACGTAGCTGAAGAAGTTATTGCTGAAGTTAAAGCAGCGAAAGCCGCTAAAGACGCAGCAAGAAAATAAATAATTAAGTTTTAATTATTTAAATAAAGGATGCTTCGGCATCCTTTTTTATTGTCTGGTGTTTATTAACCGATAGTGATTAGTCACTTAATACGGAATCCCCCAAAGTTAAGCGTTTTTACGATGATTCTTTCTAAACTCAGAAGGCAGCTCACCAAAAAAAAGGCGAAACTGTTTACTGAAATAACTATGATCGGTGAAACCTGTAGCATCACCTACTTCCGCAATTGGCATATTAGTTTCTACAAGTAGTCTACGAGAGTTTTCTAACCTAATTTCATTAATTAATTGCTTAGGCGTTTTCGCTAAATACTTTTTAAACCTTCGTTCCAATGCGCTCACTGACAAATGAGCGACGCTGGCTAATTGTTCAATACTAAAATGAGTTTGATAATTTTTTCTAATATAGTCTATCGGCTCTTTAATAGCATCAACACCAGAAAATGCAATGGCTTGTTTTTGTAGATGTCGAGTTATGCCATACGAACCTACAATATTATTAATACCGTCGAAAATGGGCCTTTTTGATGTAGTGTACCAAGCAATATCACCGTCATGATTCATATTCATTTCTAATCGTTCAGTCACTTGTTCGCCCGCTATAATCTTGTCATCATCACGAAAAAATTGCTTAGCGAGATGAGCAGGTGAAAAATCAAAGTCAGTTTTCCCCAGAATACTGTCCAAACTTTTTGCATTAAGGTGTTCTATCAAGGCCTGATTAGCATGAATAAAGATATGATTTCTATCTTTAATCCAAAAAAGATCACTAGACAATAAATCAAACATATTAACTAACTGCTTAACGCCGATATGCTCAAGAAAAGACGTTGAATGCTGTTCAATAATCATTATTTATATTCTCATTTTATGAAGGGTAAAACTAACATGAAAACTTTCAAAACAAAAACTAAACGCCGAATTTATTGCATTGTTCACCGAATTTTTAATAACACCCTCTTCTGTTCGCTCTATATAGTAAATCCATTGTAGCGATTAGTTAGGTATAAATTGATGAAAAAAGTCCGTATGGGAATGGTTGGCGGTGGTCAAGGTGCATTTATTGGTGCAATTCATCGTATGGCTGCTTCCCTTGATGGCCAGATAGAATTAGTTTGTGGCGCCTTTAGTTCCGACCCACAACGTTCGATAGACTCTGGTGCAGCACTTTATTTACCTGAAGAGCGATGCTACGCCAACTATGAAGATATGTTCACCGCTGAGGCATTATTACCTGTAAATGAGCGTATGGAATTTGTCGCGATAGTTACACCAAACCATTTACATTTTCCAATAGCCAAAGCTGCTATTGAGCGTGGTTTCCATGTAATGTCAGACAAGCCCGCAACGTTAAACTTATCAGAAGTGTTAACCCTAGAATCAATACTAGCAAAACATGATGTGCTTTATGGACTAACCCATACCTACAATGGCTACCCCCTAGTTAAGCAAGCTAAACACCTTATCAAACAAGGTGAATTAGGTAATATTGTCAAGATTGTCGTTGAATACTCACAAGGTTGGCTTGCCTCAAAAAGCGATGAAAATAGTAAGCAAGCTAGCTGGCGTTTAGATCCTAAAAAGTCGGGTGTCAGTTGCTGCATGGGTGATATAGGTGTTCATGCTGCTAACTTAGCTGAATATGTATCAGGTATACAAATCACGCATTTATGCGCTGATCTCACCTCTTCTATCATTGGCAGAGCATTAGATGATGACGGTACTGTCATAGTGAAATTTTCTAATGGCGCGAAAGGTCTACTATTCGCAAGCCAAATAGCAGTAGGTGATGAAAATAATTTAAAGCTACGTATCTATGGTGATAAAAAAAGTATGGAATGGTCGCAACTAGAGCCAAACACCCTACTTTTAAAGTCAAATAATGAGCCCACTCAATTAATTCGAACAGGCGTTGGTGAAATGTGTGAAGCGGCCCAACAAGCCACACGTACTCCAGCAGGTCATCCAGAGGGTTATTTAGAAGCTTTTGCTAATATATATCTTAATTTTGTCAAGCAAATCCGCGCACATAAAAATGGTGTAGATTGCTCTAATCAAGAATTTGATGTGCCAAGTATTGAAGATGCAATTAGAGGTATGGCATTTATCGAAAACGTTGTGCAATCCAATCAATCAAATGAGAAGTGGCAAGCATTATCATTGAATACTCAACCAATGGAAGTTAAATAATATGGAACCTATTTTTAAATCACAAATCAAAGGTCCAGGTATTTTTCTCGCTCAATTTTGCCAAGATACAGCGCCCTTTAATAATCTCGCCGATATTTGTCAGTGGGTAGCAGGAATGGGCTATAAAGCTGTACAGATCCCTACATGGGATAAGCGACTATTTAATTTAGAATTAGCTTATCAAAGTGAAAGTTACTGCGAAGAAATTAATGGTATTGTGACTGACGCAGGTTTATCAATTAGTGAATTATCAACCCACCTTCAAGGACAATTAGTTGCGGTTCATCCAACCTATAATAAACAGTTTGACAATTTTGCCATTGATGAAGTGAAAAATAACCCGCAAGCTAGAACAGCCTGGGCAATTGAACAAGTAGGCATGGCCGCAAAAGTGAGTGCAAAATTAGGGTTAAAAGCCCATGCCACATTTTCTGGCGCATTATTATGGCAAACCTTTTATCCTTGGCCACAACGCCCTGCGGGCTTAGTAGAAGATGGTTTTAAAGAATTAGCACAACGATGGTTGCCTATTCTAGATAAGTTCGAAGATGCAGGTGTTGATGTCTGCTATGAATTACATCCCGGTGAAGATCTACATGATGGCGTTACTTTTGAGCGCTTCCTTGAAGCAACAGGGAATCATCAACGGGCAAATATACTGTACGATCCAAGTCACTTTGTACTTCAACAATTAGATTATTTAGCTTTTATCGATATTTATCATGAAAAAATTAAAGCCTTTCATGTTAAAGATGCTGAATTTAGGCCCAATGGAAGAAGCGGTGTTTATGGCGGTTATCAAGATTGGCAGAATAGACCAGGTCGTTTTCGATCGTTAGGGGATGGTCAAATAGATTTTAAACAGATTTTTAGTAAATTAACACAGTATGGTTATGATGGTTGGGCAGTACTTGAATGGGAGTGTTGCTTGAAACACCCAGAAGATGGTGCAAAAGAAGGCGCGCCATTTATTGCTAAACACTTAATTAGAACACCTGAACATGCCTTTGATGATTTTGCAGCTAGTGGTGAAGACGCCAACTTGAATCGAGATATTTTAGGATTATAACAAACTACAAATAAGTGACGAAATATGTCAACAAATATTAATAAAAATAAGTTGTTTATTGCCTGTTGTTTAGCATTAACAGTGACAGCGATGACTTTTGCGATTAGGGCTGGTATTTTAGGTCAGCTCAGTCAAGATTTTGCCCTGTCTGACACAGAGCTGGGTTGGATAAACGCCATGGCCTTTTTGGGCTTCCCCGTGGCTACTATGTTTGGTGGTTTATTATATAATATTCTTGGCGCCAAAAAGCTAGTTTTACTTGCTTTTGTTGGCCATATCGTTGGCTTACTTTTAACAATGAATGCAGTGGGCTTTTGGTCGTTATTAATTTCTAGTTTTTGTATCGGCTTTGCCAATGGCTCAGTCGAAGCCGGTTGTAACCCATTAATCGCAGATATGTACCATAAAAATAAAACCACCATGTTAAACCGATTCCATGTATGGTTCCCTGGTGGCATTGTTATTGGTGCATTAGTGTCAAAAACAATGACTGATATGAGTTTTGACTGGCAAGCGCAAATAGCCATTATGCTAGTGCCAGCGGTTATTTATGGTTACTTAATTTTCACGCAAAAATTCCCTCAGACCAGCAATATTGAAACCTCCACCAGCAAAAATATTAAAGCATTATTTTCACCACTCTTTTTGTTTATCGCTTTTTGTATGACGTTAACTGCGGTCAGCGAGTTAGGCACACAACAGTGGATTGAGCGTATTTTAGGCTCTTCTGGCGCATCTCCTATGCTTATCATGGCTATGGTCACCGGTGTGATGGCGGTTGGTCGCTATTTTGCAGGCCCAATGATTCACAAGTTTAATCCTGCTGGCGTGTTACTTTATTCTGCTATTGTTACTACTATAGGTATTTATAGCATGAGTGTGGCAACTGGCAATATGATTTATGTCTCTGCCCTATTATTCGCCCTAGGTGCGACCTATTTTTGGCCAACCATGATCGGTTTTATCGCTGAAAACATCCCTAAGTCTGGTGCTTTAGGTATGTCGATACTCGGTGGTATTGGTATGTTTTCCGTAAGTATGTGGAACCCTGTGATTGGTGGCTGGATTGATACTGCTCGCCAGCAAGCCTTAGCCGAAAATAGCTCGCTTGAATTAGCTGAGTTGGCGGCTGGGCAAGCAACTTTGGCCAACTTAAGTGTTTTCCCTTTTGTTTTGATTTTTGCCTTTACAGTATTAGTCTTTTATATGCGTAAACAAAGCCCAGCAGCGCCAAGTCTAGCAACAGAAAACCCAAAAAAGGAAGTGTCTTGTGAAAAGTAACAAACAAAATATTCACCTAGAGAGTAAAAGGCAATTTTTACGTGGTTTAACGGCCTTAATAGGCGGTGTTGCTGTATCACAGCTTACTAGCACCAATGCCTTAGCGAACGCTTTTAATTATGAAGCTCAGCCAGACAGTGCTTTAAAAGCAGGCAAAGTGTTTTCAAAACCACAAATGCAAATATTACATGATATTTGTGCCACCGTTTTACCTAAAACAGACACCCCTAGCGCAGCTGAATTAGATGTTCACGGCTTTTTAGACCATCAATTGTCTGCTTGTTATTCAAATACCCAACAAACACAGGCAATAAACCTTGTTGATAAAATAAATCAGCAAAGTAAAACAAATTACGCTAAAGGTTTTAATCATATTTCATCTGAGCAACAAACTGCACTCTTAGTTGCTTTAGAGTCACAAGCGTTAGGTTTTAGCGCTCAAGATAAAAAACAATTTAGTGCCTTAAAATCACTCTTAATTTTTGGTTACTTTACGACTGAGGTTGGCGCTACTCAAGCGCTAAATTACCAAGCCATTCCGGGTGGTTTTAAAGGCTCAGTACCTTATTCAACATTGAAAAAATCATGGGGGTCTTTAGCTTTTTATTAACGCGTGTAATAAGAAGTAAAGAAGTAATTTATGAAAAAAAATATATATATCAATGAAAGTAATGAAGAGTATGACGCCTTAGTCATTGGCTCTGGTGTTTCAGGTGGTTGGGCGGCAAAAGAGCTTTGTGAGCGAGGATTAAAAACCTTAATGATAGAGCGTGGCCGTATTGTTGAACATAGAAAAGATTATACTAGTGAAAACAAAGGCCCTTGGGAGTTTGCTAATCGTACTAAGGTCGACAATTTATTAGTTGAGCAGCAATATAACGTGCAAAAAAAATGCTATGCTTTTAACGATGCAACAAAACATTTTTTTGGTAATGACCAAGAACTACCTTACTCAACAGAGGCTGGTACAGGTTTTAGTTGGATCAGAGCCAACCAATTAGGCGGAAAGTCGCTATTATGGCATCGCCAATCTTATCGCTTTAGTGACCATGACTTTAATGCCAATAAAGCCGACGGTTATGGTAATGATTGGCCACTACGCTATAAAGATTTAGCTCCATGGTATAGCCATGTAGAGCAGCATGCTGGTATCAGCGGTAATTATGATAATTTATCTCAGTTACCCAACAGTGAGTTTTTACCCCCTTTTGAATGGATGAAACCAGAATTCGATTTAAAAAACAAATTCGCTAAGCTGTACCCTAACAGGCCTATGATAATGGGTAGAGCTGCCCATTTAACCAAACCATCAAAACTACATGTATCTCAAGGTCGTGTGCAATGCCAAGCTAGAAATGAATGCCAAAAAGGTTGTTCATTTGGTGCCTACTTTTCAACACAAAGCTCTACATTGCCTGCAGCTGCAAAAACCAATAATTTACACATTGCAGCCAATAGTGTTGTTCAAAGTTTGATATACGATGAAAAAACTAATCGAGTAAAAGGCGTTAGGGTTATCGACAATGACAACTTAACCACGCGTGAGTACTTTGCCAAAGTAATCTTTTTGTGTGCATCAACACTTGGCTCAACGCAAATTATGCTTAACTCTATATCGAAAAAATTCCCACGTGGTATTGCTAATAGCTCCGGGGTATTGGGCCACTACTTGATGGACCATGTTTACAATGCTGGTGCAACGGGGCAAATAGAAGGCTATGAAGATGAGTATTATTCTGGCCGTCGCCCAACAGCACCTTACATACCCAACTTTCAATTTAAGCCCTCACTATATAAGAAAGACTATAAACGCGGCTATGCCTTGTCGGGCGGCGCAAGCCGAAGTGATTGGCGCAGCGCTCGCCATCAATCAGGCATTGGCGCTGACTTTAAACAACAATTAACACAAACAGGGAGCTGGCAGTTTGGTTTACATGCCCAAGGTGAAATGCTACCTCGTTATGAAAACCAAGTGTCACTACACCCAAGTAAAAAAGACAAATGGGGCATGCCACAACTGCATATTAATTGTCAGTGGTCTGATAATGAAAAATTGATGATGGACGATGCTGCGCAAACAGCACAAGAAATGCTAATAAAAGGAGGCGTAAAAAATGTTACTCGTTATACCTCTTATGATAAAAACGCTCCTGGCTTAGCCATTCATGAAGTGGGAACTGCCAGAATGGGGCTTAACCCAACAGAATCTGTTTTAAATACTTATAACCAAACACATGATATTCCGAACTTATTTGTTACTGATGGTGCCAGTTTTTGTTCATCTGGGGTTGCTAATCCGTCATTAACATTTATGGCATTAACCGTTCGTGCTGTCGATTACGCAGTAAAAGAAATGAACAACAAACGTATTTGATAACACTGTTTTATAACCAACAACCAAACAAGTAACCAAACAAAAAATACTGAGAGAGTAAAAACCATATGAAATTTATAAGCGCTATTGTAATGAGTTTACTGATACTATCGGCCAGTGGCTGCGCTCAGAAACCTCAACAAGAAGAAGTTATATCGCCTGTTTTACCTAAGATAAGCGTGCAGCTATGGTCGGTAAAAGATGAACTTAAAAATGACTTTACAGGAACCATTGAACACATAGTGAAACTAGGCTTTCAAGGAGTAGAGTTTGCCGGTGATTTTGGCCCCTTTAAAGATGATCCAAAAGGATTAAAAGTTTACTTGTCATCTATGGGCATACAAGGAAGTGGTGCACACATGGACTTTGAACAGCTTAATGATGAAAACTTCAACAAAACCACTGAATTTTATAAAACCGCAGGCATAGAGTTTTTAATCATACCTTGGGACGAGCGAGCATGGCATCCAGAGGGCATCAAAGCGGTTGTTGCTCAATTAAACCTTTTAGCAAAAAAACTTGCTCCACTGGGGATGAAAGTAGGTTTTCATAACCATGAAAAAGAGTTTAATGAGTACAACAATTCAACCTACTGGGATTATTTAGCGACAAATACCTCACCAGAGGTTATTTTACAACAAGATGTTGGTTGGACTACTTATGCAGGAAAAGACCCAATTGAGTATGTTAAACGCTACCCTGAGCGCACATTAACCACGCATTACAAAGTACGTTTACCTGAAGGTACCGTAGGTAAATTACCTATTATTGGTCAAGATACCATTGACTGGATTAACCTAACTAAAGCAAATATGTCTGTTGGTGGTACTTTATGGATAGTGGTAGAACAAGAAGAATACCCTAACGGTTTAACTCCACTACAAGCAGTCGAGCAATCTAAAAAAGGTTTAGATAGAATATTACAACAACTCTAGTTTTTAGCTTGCTAAAAATACTTTTGTATTGTTAATTCTATAAGCACAATAAAAAAGGGCTGGTCGCTACAGATAAACACTGTGGTGACCAGCCCTTTTTCAATCAAACGTTTGCTAGTAACAAAGCATCCGTTTAACCATTTTGCTCACGTGCAATTGCGCGGTAAGCGATATCTGTTCTAAACTCTACACCTTGCCATGAAATCTGATGTAGTAACTCATACGCTAATTGTTGAGCTTCAGTAACGGTATTCCCTAAAGCAGTAGCACAGAGTACACGACCGCCATTAGTTGTTACTTCACCTTTATCATTTAACTTAGTACCAGCATGAAATGTTTTTGCAGAGGCATTCGTATTGATTTCAAGACCTGAAATTACATCACCTTTAGGATAACTTGCAGGATAACCACTTGCAGCAAGCACAACACCAACTGCAGCGCGACTATCAAAAGCAATGGTTGCTTTATCTAATTCACCACGTGTAGCAGCTAAACAAAGTTCAACAATATCTGACTGTAAACGCATCATAATTGGTTGTGTTTCTGGATCACCAAAACGACAATTATATTCAATAACGTTAGGAGTACCATCTTCTGCAATCATTAAGCCAGCATATAAGAAACCACTGTAAGGTGCGCCTTCATTCGCCATACCTTCAACAGTAGGCATAATAACTTCAGCCATGATGCGGTTATGAATTTCAGGCGTTACTACTGGTGCAGGAGAATAAGCGCCCATACCACCAGTATTTGGACCTAAATCACCATTTAATGCACGTTTATGATCTTGACTTGTTGCCATTGGTAAAACATTTTTACCATCAACCATAACAATGAAGCTTGCTTCTTCGCCTTCAAGAAACTCTTCGATAACCACACGGTGCCCAGCATCGCCAAATGCGTTACCTGCCAACATATCTTCAATGGCATCTTCTGCTTCTTTTAGTGTAAGCGCAACAATAACGCCCTTACCTGCCGCTAAGCCATCGGCTTTAACCACAATAGGTGCGCCTTGCTCACGCACATACGCAAGCGCAGGCTCAACTTCAGTAAAGTTAGCATAACTGCCAGAAGGAATGTTATTACGCGCTAAAAAGTCTTTAGTGAATGATTTTGAACCTTCAAGTTGTGCCGCTTTCGCGCTTGGACCAAATATAGCTAAACCTTGTGCTTGAAATGCATCAACAACACCATCAACTAACGGTTGCTCTGGACCAACAATAGTTAATGCCACACCTTCACTTTGTGCAAAAGCAACCAAAGCGGCGTTATCACTAACATCAAGATCAACATTTTCTAATTTGTCTTCAGTTGCAGTACCAGCATTTCCTGGAGCAACAAATACTTTAGTAACTTGATTAGATTGTGCCGCTTTCCATGCCAATGCATGCTCACGACCACCTGATCCTATAACTAAAACTTTCATGTGTTTTTCCTATTCTTTATTTTGCTTTTTAAAGTCGCTAACATAGTAATATTAAGGTTTAACAAACTTTAAGGTCATACGATCGCTTTCGCCAATCGCCAAATATTTCTCTTTATCAGTTTCGCCTAAACGTAATGACGGTGGTAAAGTCCACACACCTTTTGGATGCTGAGCCATATCCTTCGGGTTAGCATTTATTTCACTTGCGCCAGCAAAACGAAAACCTGCTGCTTTAGCTTGCTTAATAGTAGTTGCTTCTGAAACATAACCCGCTGCTTTTTCAGGGGCAACACCTGCTGGTAAACGATGCTCAACAACACCAAGTACACCACCAGACTTAAGTGCCTTGTAAGCGTCTTTAAACACTTGCTCTACACCTTCAGCTTTCCAGTTATGTAAGTTACGAAAAGTTAACACAATATCAGCAGTGCCTTCTGGGGCTATTTCACTTGCTTTACGAGGAACAAAATCCGTTAATACTACTTCACTATAAATATCATTTGAGGCAATTTTTTTCTCTAATGCTTTACGTGACTTAGAATAATAATTATCTTCGCCTGTATCAGGATAATGAGCACCATAATATTTACCCGACTCTTTTAGAGCTGGCGCTAAAATTTCAGTGTACCAACCACCACCTGGAGTAAGTTCGACCACTGTCATTTCTGGTGCAAAACCAAAAAACTTCAATGTTTCGATTGGATGACGATATTCATCACGCGCTTTATTACTAGCTGAACGATGCTCACCTGACACAGCTTGCTCAAGTGCAGAGCTGTTATGATCATGATTGGCATGGGCATAAAGATTTGAACTAGCGAGTGCGCTTAAGCCTAATGTTGCAGTGATTACTGTTGAACAAAGTAAAGATTTAAAGCTTTTTAAATGAGTCATAATATTTCCATTAACTGTTTTAAGTTACTAAAAGAACACTAGTTATAGCAGATTTTAAATAAACAAGCAGCGGTGATTATATTTATAGCAATTTTCATTGTAAGTAAATAAATCAACACTGCTTAATTTTTTGGAACTAATATCTATCTTAGTGGCGGAAGTGACGCATGCCAGTAAACACCATAGCAATATTATGTTCATCTGCTGCGGCAATAACTTCGTCATCACGCATAGAGCCACCTGGCTGAATTACGGCTGTAATACCAGCTTCTGCTGCAGCATCTAAACCATCACGGAATGGAAAGAATGCATCTGAAGCCATTACAGAGCCTTTAACTTCTAAGTTTTCATCAGCAGCTTTAATACCAGCAACTTTAGCTGAATAAACACGGCTCATTTGACCGGCACCAACACCAATAGTTTCACTATTTTTAACGTAAACAATTGCGTTAGATTTTACAAATTTTGCTACTTTCCAACAAAATTGTAAATCACGCATCTCGTCTTCAGTAGGTTGACGTTTAGTCACAACTTTAAGATCGTCTTTTGAAACACGACCTTGGTCGGTATCTTGCACTAATAAACCACCGTTAACGCGTTTGAAATCAAATCCAGTAGTTTTAGCACCCCATTGACCACAAGCTAATAAACGTAAGTTTGCTTTAGTCGCAACAACTTTAGCTGCTTCTTCAGATACACTTGGTGCAATAATTACTTCAACAAATTGACGAGACACAATAGCTTCGGCTGTAGCTGCATCTAATTCACGGTTAAATGCAATGATGCCGCCAAATGCTGAGGTAGGGTCTGTTTTATAAGCGCCTTCATAAGCCGCTAAAATATCATCACCAATGGCTACACCACATGGATTAGCATGTTTCACGATTACACAAGCTGGCTCTTCGAATTCTTTAACACATTCTAAGGCCGCATCAGTATCAGCGATGTTGTTGTATGATAATGCTTTACCTTGAAGTTGAACCGCAGTAGAAACTGACGCTTCTTCTGGGTTAGCTTCTTTATAAAAAGCAGCATCTTGATGTGAGTTTTCTCCGTAACGTAAATCTTGAGTTTTAATAAATTGGCTATTAAAAGTACGTGGAAATTTCACTTTTTCGTTAGGTAAAGTATTGTCTGAAGAACCTTCTGACTTAGCTTCACCGTACGCTGGTAACATTTTACCAAAGTAATTCGCAATCATGCCATCATAACTAGCTGTGTGCTCGTATGCTGCAATCGCTAGATCAAAACGTGTTTTATAGGTCAATGAATCATTGTTACTGTCTAATTCAGCTAATACACGATCATAATCACTGGCATTAACAACAATCGTGACATCTTTATGGTTTTTTGCCGCTGCACGAACCATTGTTGGGCCACCGATATCAATGTTTTCAATTGCATTTTCTAAAGAACAATTTTCATCACTAACAGCATTAGCAAAAGGATATAAATTAACAACTACCATATCAATAGCATTAATATTATTCTCAGCCATTACCGCTTCATCCATGCCACGACGCGCTAAAATACCGCCATGCACTTTAGGATGTAATGTTTTCACACGACCATCCATAATTTCAGGGTGACCCGTGTAATCAGAAACTTCTGTCACTGGAATGCCATTGTCAGCTAATAATTTTGCTGTACCGCCAGTAGAAAGAAGATCAACACCCTTCTCACTTAGACGCCGTGCAAATTCAACAATACCTGATTTATCTGAAACACTTAATAATGCGCGCTTAATTGGACGAGGAGTATCCATCGATGTATTTACCTTTTTAGTTGTAATTTACTGCTAGTTTATTACTAACTTGTCAAATCACATGAAAATTTAAATGAGTTTAAAAACAATAAAAGCACCCGAAGGTGCTTTCAATAAAAATATCGGTCTAGTTCATTCCGTATTTTTTTAATTTTTTACGTAAAGTACCACGATTGATACCCAGTAAATTTGCAGCTCTTGTTTGATTACCGCGTGTATACATCATTACTTCTTCTAGCATTGGTGCTTCAATCTCACTAAGTACAAGGTCGTACATATCGTCAACATCATTACCATTTAATTGCTTTAGGTAGTTATTGATCGCTATTTTAGCTTGCGTACGTAAAGGAGACGTTTTAGTTTGCGTTTGAATATCACCAGTGATAAACGGAGAAGAAATATTTTGTTCGAACATAATGTACAACTCTTTCTATTAATAAAAATTAACGACCCACTGTTCATCGCTGAACAAGTTGATCAAAACAAAGGTTTAACGTTTCAAGTTGTTCACTTGTAGACGATAAACCATTAAAAGTAGATCTAAAAATTTTGCCTTGATCTCCTGCAAATTTTGCAGAAAAATCATCACCCAATGCATCACCCAATAAGGCAAATGAATGGATATACCAAGACACGTGCTTACGCGCGATTCTCACGCCCATAAAGTCACCGTAAAACTGATGTAACTCTTTAACATGTTCAAGTAGTATTGAACTCACCTCATTTACTGAAGGTGCAGCCATCTGAGTTCCAGTTTTCAAAAAATGATTAATTTCTCGAAAAATCCAAGGTCTCCCTTGGGCACCTCGACCGATCATAATAGCATCGGCTCCAGTATAGCTTAATACATGCTCAGCTTTTTCTACCGAGGTTATATCGCCGTTAGCTACAACAGGAATTGAAACAGCTTGTTTAATTGCTTTTATGGTGTCGTATTCCGCATAACCTTTATAAAAGTCATTGCGAGTTCGACCATGCACTGCAAGCGAAGCAATACCATTATCTTCAGCAATTTTAGCTATTTCAATGCCATTACGACTGTTTTCACACCAGCCAGTGCGAATTTTTAACGTAACCGGAATATTTACCGAATTCACCACAGACTTAACAATTTGTTCGACCTGTGCTGGCTCTCTTAACAAAGCAGAACCCGCTAATTTTTTGTTTACCTTTTTTGCTGGGCATCCCATATTAATGTCAATGATCTGAGCACCATTTTCAGCATTAATCTGAGCAGCAAAGGCTAATTCATCAGGACAGCTACCGGCAATTTGTACACTACGAATGCCAGCCTCTTTACTATGAATCATTCTTAGTTTAGATTTCTCGGTATTCCATACCTTAGGATTCGACGATATCATTTCTGATACGGCCAAACCTGCGCCTAATCGACAACACAATTCTCGAAAAGGTTGGTCCGTAATACCTGCCATAGGCGCAAGAAAAACATTACTGTCAAATTGATACGAGCCGATTTTCAAACCATTACCACGCTGACTATTTTTTAAGCACCATTACAAAAGGGCGCTAAGTTTACGTGTTTTTTATTGAATTGAAAAGCATATAATTTGAACAAAATTAGCTTTTATTTGCCTTTTTAATATTGACTTTTGCCAAACTATTAAAGTGAGCACTTCCTGTACAATTCCCGGTACAATGTACTAACAGGTTTCGCGTTAAAAATCACCTGTGCATCTTGCTATTTTTAAAAAAACACGGTTAATTTTGTAAATAAAAATAAATAACATCTATAGACAGGAAAATAAAAAATGCAAAGTTTTACGACTGAACGTTTATTAATACGACCGTTAGCAGAAAGCGATAAGGCGTTTTACATTAGTCTTTATAGTGATCCGAGAATAATGCGACATATTGGCACACCATTAACTAGCATTGAAGCTGAAAAAAACTTTGAAAGGACGATAGAAGAAACTAAAAAAAATAAGCCTAAAGTTATGACATGGACGATTGTTTGTTTAAAAAAAAATGAGCCACTTGGAATACAAGGGCTAACTAGAATAACATCTCAAGTTAATCCTCTGAACAATGCTGATATTGGTATAATCTTAGCATTAAAAGCACATGGTAAGTGTTTTCCTGAAGAGGCAATGGGAGCATTGATTGAATATGCTTTTCAATACATATCGATTAAAACCATCCGTGCCTTTTATGCCACAAAAAATTTAGCGACTAAACGCTTTATTAAAAAGCTAGGTTTTAATTATGACATCACCCTGCAACCTGAAAATGGTCATAATGCTTATCAATGTCTCAATAAAAATCAATGGGAAGAATCTTTTATTAAAAAGATATTATAAAATTTATCTCAGGTAAAACTAGAATATTAATTGTGAAAATAAAGATATCTGATACTTTAATAGCTATCACAATACAAATTATATTATTTTATTAAATACTACTATCAACAATAAAGGTAATTAAAATGTCAGGCAGTTTAGTTTGTGTCGGCACGGGCATGATGTTAGGTGCACATATTACGCCAATAGCCCAAAGTCATATTGAGCAAGCTGATGTAGTTTTTTCTCTCATGTCTACAGGTATCACTGAACGTTGGATTGAAGAAATGCATCATGATGTTCGAAGTCTTCAATATTGCTATAAGGAAGGCAAGAATCGCAATATTACCTACAATGAAATGGTTGAAGTTATATTAGCTGAAGTTAGGCTAGGTAAAAAAGTTGTTTGTTCTTTTTATGGACACCCTGGTGTATTTTCTTGTGTTGGTCATAGAGCGATTAAAAAAGCCATTAAAGAAAGTTACCCTGCACATATGGAAGCAGGAATATCAGCAGAAGATTGCCTGTATGCTGATTTAAATATTGACCCAGGAAAAACAGGTTGTATTAACTTTGAAACGAGTCAATTTATGTTTTACAAGCGTAACATTGACCCTACAGCCCTCCTAGTACTCTGGCAAGTAGGACTTGCAGGTGATCAATCACTGACAAAGTTTTCTACGGGTAAAGCATATAGACAAGTGCTAGTAAATTTATTATTAGAAACATACCCTATAGATCATCAGGTGATTCTATACCAAGCTAAAGTCTTACCAATAGATACTATGCGGGCTGAACGTATAGCATTAGTTGATTTAGTGGATGCCGAAATATTTATGCACACTACTTTAGTGATACTACCCAGTAAAAAATTACAGGCAAACCAACAAATATTAGACCAATTAGCCAAATTAGATAAACAAAAAAGACAAAGTAAGCATAGATCTAAGTTTAAACTAGTGGTATAAACTTATGCCAATCTAATCCTTGTGAATTTCAAAATAATAAAAAATGGAGAATGTCTTTGTCTACTATAATTGAAACCTTAGTACAAATAGCAAGTGATGCTAGCATACAAAAACCAAAAGAAATTGAACAACTGCTAGTCAGTAATAATGTAGATAAACTCATTGCAACAGCAATTCTAAACAAAGATATCATTTCACTTGAACGTAAGTTAGATGTTTGCCCTGATATAGTTTGTATTTTTGTTCAACCTAAAGATGATGAACCAGCAGAGCAAGAAGAAGATGAAGAGCAAGATAAAAATACAGAAAAAAATATATCTGTCATTAATTTTTAATCCATTGGCTTCATTCCCCATAATAAAAAATGGACTAAATATCTTATGTTTATGTCTATTTTTATATCTCTCATATAGTGATAAAGTTTATAGTAATGATATTTTAAACATAAATGAGCAACTTAATATTGCCGATAGTATACGAACTAGTGATCCTAGTAAGTTTCAAATAATAATCAATAAACTCAAAAAAAATAAAGACTCTTTATCTGTAAACCAAAAATACCATCTAACTTACCTTACTGCATACCAACAATCTATCTTAGGACAACTAGATAACTCCATAGTTACTTATAAGCAACTACTTACCTCGAATGCAAGTGCTGAAATTAAGTTCAGAGCAAGAATATCGATAATAAATACATATGCTTTTACACAAAATTGGGCAGAAGGTTTGTTACATTTATCAATATTACTGAAAGAACTTCCTGAAATAGAGCCACATGAAACACAGATGAACGGTATTACCGTGGCTGCTGTTTTTTATAACCAACTAGGTCAGTATGCTTTAGGTTTAAAATATGCTGAACAACTTTCTACTCATAAACAATCCAAAAGAACAAGTTGCTTGGCTGCTGCAATAATTATTGAATCAAAACTACACTTAGAAAAATTACAAAATAATAATGACGAGATTAATAATGCACTAGAGCTCTGTGAGACTGAAGCTATTGTAGTAAATCTCATTCGCTCTTATCGAGCAAGATTTGACCTAATAAATAATAAACCAGATAATGCTATAAAATTATTAGCTCCTCACTTATCACAAGTAAACGCAACTAAATATCCTATACTTATTGTTAAGTTTTATAGTTTACTAGCCGAATCTTATTGGATCTTAGGAAATTTAGAGAAAGCCGAAGAGTTTGCTTTAGACGCCGTCACAATTGGGAAAAATATCAAAACAAACCAGTCAGTGGTATCTGCTTATAATCTATTGTATAAAATGGCAAAAAAACGTAGTAAACATGAAGAAATTGCCCTTAAATATCATGAAATTTACGCTGAATTAGATAAAGCATATATTAATGAAACTAAAGCAAAACACTTAGCTTTTCAACTAGCGGTACACAAAGAACTAGAGCAAAAAAATCAAATCGCGTTATTAAATCAACAGAATGATTTATTAATTGCAGAACAAGCCTTAATCAAAGCCAATGCAGAAAATACACGTTTTATTCTCCTGATATTAATCATAGTAATCTCAATACTATTACTTTGGGGTTCTCGATTATTACAAGCACATAAACGTATTAAGCAGTTAGCCGAATATGATCACCTTACTGGTATATATAACCGTGGCCATTTTTCTCAAATTGCTAACGCTGCATTAGACTATTGTAAAAGTGCTGGTCAAGAATTAAGTATCATCATGTTTGATTTAGATTACTTTAAAAAGGTTAATGATGACTATGGCCACGCTTGCGGTGACTGGGCATTAAAAAATGTTATTCATGCTTGTAAAGCTATTGGTCGTCAAAATGATATTTTTGCCCGATTAGGCGGTGAAGAGTTTTGTATATTATTAACGAGTTGCGATAAAGACTCGGCTTATCAACGTGCTGAAACATACCGACAAGCGATTGCTAACATTAACACGAAAGAATCTGGTTTTGATTTTAATATCACCGCAAGTTTTGGTGTTACTGACACTAAAACCAGTGGTTATGATTTAGATAAGATTTTGGCTGATGCTGATAGCGCCGCCTATTCATCTAAATATGCTGGAAGAAATCAAGTCACGATATTTCAAGCTAAAACACAAAAAGAAGAGAAAAAAGAAAAAAATTCGACCGAGCTCGATTCTTCACGAAATGCTTTTTAATTCATTATATTTTGAACTCATTATAATAGTAGTAAAGATAACAGACTCATTATAAATAAAGCACTAACGCTTAGTTCAAGCTAGTGCTTTAAGAGCTAGCTTGAACTACAGCAAAAATATCTATCTACTACCTATCTTGTAAGCTATTTACGTTGGCCATTAAGACGAACCCACTCTTCTTGTATAGTTACAGGCTCCATATCACACCATTGACCGTAGATATCTTGTAGTGTTTGCGCTTGCTCTTCTAATACACCAGACAATGCTAGTAAACCTTTATCACCAACATAGTCCATAATAGTAGGCGCTAACTCACGCAGTGGTCCTGCTAATATATTAGCAACAACTACATCGGCTTTAAAAATAGGCTGATCTTTTGGAAGATAAAGTTCTAATCTGTCATCTACATTATTACGTTTCGCATTAGCAAGGCTTGCCTGTAATGCCTGTGGATCAATATCAATACCAATAACTTTCTTAGCACCCAGCTTTAGTGCGGCTAATGACAATATACCCGAACCACAACCAAAATCGACTACCGTTTTATCTTGAAGGTCTAAACCGTCAAGCCATGTTAAGCAAAGTGCTGTCGTAGGATGTGTGCCTGTACCAAAAGCTAACCCTGGGTCAAGCATAACATTGACCGCATCTGGCTCTGGCACATCACGCCAGCTTGGACAAACCCATAAGCGCTTACCAAACTTCATTGGGTGGAAGTTATCCATCCACTCACGCTCCCAGTCTTTATCTTCTAATTGCTCTAACTTGTATTTCATTTGCTTTTTATCAGGATGAATACCTTGTAAATAACTAATCACGTTGTCCATATCATGACTCGCATCAAACAAGCCCATAACAACAGTGTTAGACCAATAAAGCACTTCATCACCAGGTAAAGGTTCATAAATAGGTGTGTCTTTAGCGTCAATAAAAGTAACTGCTTGTGAGCCACAGGCTACTAACCAATCACTATACTTTTCTGCAGTTTCTTCATTAGCGCTTAATCTAAGTTGTATCCAAGGCATGTCATTTTTCCGATGAAGTTAATTAAATTGATTGTGGTTATTTATGAACATTGTTTATTCTGATCATACATGTTCGTAATGATAGTTTATCATTCATTGATGCTAGAGTAGGAACAAATTCATTTAATACGTAAAATATAATGTTAGATTTACTCCCTGATTTATTCGACCTTTATCCTGAACAATTACAACTAGCTGAGCCAGTATTTAATGATTACGGTGGTAACGTTATTTTTTCAGGTGAAATTGTCACTGTATCTTGCTTTAACGATAATTCAAAAGTAAAAGAATTAGTTGCCACCGATGGCACAGGTAAAGTCATGGTAGTTGATGGTAAAGCTAGCACTACCAACGCTTTATTAGGTGATATGTTAGCAGAAAAAGCGGTTGAGAATGGTTGGCAAGCTATTGTGATCAATGGCTGTATTCGTGATGCTGGTACTATTTCTACATTACCTATTGGCGTGAAAGCGCTAGGCTGTAACCCAATAAAAACAGAAAAGTTAGGTGTTGGCGATATTAATGTTGATATCACCTTTGCCAATTTACACTTCAAGGCTGGCGACTTTATTTACGGCGATTTAAATGGTTTAGCCATTAGTAAAAATCGATTAACCATAGACGAGTAAAGATTTTCATTACAGGCTTATGATAAAGTTAAGCCAATTAAGTTAATAATGTCTTTGTACTAAGTTATGTAATGAAATATTTTCCTGTTTTCCTCGATGCAAAAAATATATCCGCTATGGTGGTTGGCGGTGGAGAAGTGGCTACCCGTAAAATTGAATTACTATTAAAAGCAACGACTCATATCACTATAATGAGCGAAACTGTATGCGTTAGCATTGAACGCTTGATCAATCTTCACCAATTAACTTGGCTAGCACATAATTATGAGCAGGGGCATTTAACGAATATTAATTTAGTGATTGCTGCCACCGATAATGCCCTTATTAATGAAGCGATATCTAAAGAAGCAATACCTCTTAATATATTGACGAATGTAGTAGACCAACCTGAATTATGTACCTATATTACGCCAGCTATCATTGACAGAAGCCCAATGCTTATTGCGCTATCAAGTTCTGGCAGCTCACCGATTCTCGTACGTATGTTAAGAGAGCAAATTGAAAAAACACTTCCTCAAGGCTATGGAAAACTTGCCGATTTTTCATATAAGTTTCGTGATCATGTCAAAGCACGCGTTAAAGGATTACGTAATAGGCGCAGTTTTTGGGAAAGTATTCTTAAAGGGCCTATAGGACAAGCTGTACTTGACGGTGATCAACAAAAAGCAGAACAACAGTTAATTGCCAGTATAAAACAAGAAATAGCGCCGCCTAGCGGTGAAATCATTTTTATTCATACAAAGAACGGTAACCCTGATAACTTAACGCTAAATGCCCATCGAGCGATGCAATTTGCCGATGCTGTTTTCTATGATGAAGATGTTAATAATGAATTAATTGAATATGTACGACGTGATGCTGAAAAGTTTTTACAAACTATCAGCTCGAGTATATTGATTAATTATCAACATGCTATTGAGTTAGCCGCACAAGGCCAAAAAGTTATTTACTTACTAAACGGCAATGAAGTATTACCTAAGAATGCCGCATTAGCGGACAGCGATATAGCCACTCAAGTAATAATAAGTGGCGAATAACCCAATCCTTCTTGTATTAGGTGAACTAAGTAGTATTAAGTGAACTAAGTAATATTAGGTGAGCTAGCCTCACCTAATATTTTTCTTTACCACGCACTACAACGACATAACAAAATCGATTAATGATTGACGATCAGCTTCCGCTAAAGCCATATAAGCATTTTTACTTTGCTCGGCTTCACCACCGTGCCATAGAATAGCTTCTTCAACATCTCCAGCCCTACCATCATGTAAAAACCCTGCCGCTGGGTTCACTGTTTTAGTTAAACCGATTCCCCACAAAGGCCGAGTTTTCCATTCCTGACCATTCGCGGTAAAATCACGACGGTTATCAGCGAGTCCTTCGCCTAAGTCATGTAATAACATATCGGTAAATGGATAAATATGTTGCCCTTTTAGTACCTCTGGCGCAGCTAAACCACCCACAAAAAATTTGCCTGTAGACGTAATAAAATCAGGTTGATGACACCCAGTACAATTCACTTGGGTAAATAATTGTGCACCGGCAATCACTGACTCATCGTTAATATTACGCCTAGCTGGAACCGCTAACGTTTCAGCATAAAAAACCACTTCATCTGAGAACTGCTGAGTTGCTTCGGTATTTCCTTGCTCATCAGTACCTGTGTCAACAAACCCAGTACGTGCAAGGTAGCTATCGTGTAACGGAGTATTAAGTACACTCTCTTCAGGGAATAAGGGGTTAGTTATCCCCATATCGCCACGTAACGCTTCAAGTGATTGTACTCGAACACTAGGTGTACTTGCTTTCCAACCAAAGCGTCCTAATGAAACGGGAATAGGATCATTGTTTTTAGCTTTTACCGGATCAAAAACCCAATTAGGACGACCAGTAATACCGTCATTATTAGAATCGTTCTCATCGGCTAATGCTAAAATATCAGCCTCACTAATCAGCTCAAGTAACCCTAAACCAAATATAGGCATACCATTTCTTGGGCTGTAACGTACATTCGCTTGCAAAATAGCGCTATTTAGCGAATTTTCAACGTCTACATCATAAGGTTTTTCAATTGAAAACACTGGTTTTTTAAGGGTTACCGTATCACCATCAGCATACGTTACCGTTGAATATTCATAAGAAAGATAAACATTAGCTTGACCAATAAAAGGATTCTCTTGCCAATCATCCCGAGCCTTTAGTACACCTCGATGGAATAATTGCGTACCAAAACCATCAACACCTACATTTTTACAATAATTATTTTCTACTGATGGCGCCAAACATTCACCATCATCAATACTCATACGTAAAAATATTCCGGCATTAGAGCCCAATAATACCCGACTTTCTCCTGCAGCTAAGGTAATAGTAGAGGGGCGTCCATCACGTTGATGACATGAATTACAATCTTGATTATTAAATACTGGCCCTAAACCGTCTAAATCAGGGTGTTCATTATTCGGTGCTGTAGTAAAGGCGGTTTCAAAATGTGTGTCACCAGTTAAATGCTTATCTAACTCTTCAGAAGTTAAATTTGGCATGGGTGTTGAAAACCCATGCCCTGAATCGCTAGCATCAATCGCTGTTGCATCACCGCCTAATAAACTTACAAAAGTATAGGCTGCTTGTGGTTGCTCGGCTTCTTTGGTTGTATCATCTGAGCTACTGGAGTTACAACCAAACATAATCATTGTACTAGTTATGGCGAGCACTAGATGAGACTGCTTGGCTTTGTGTCGTTTCGTTGAACTATCTGAATTACTTAGTTTATGTAAATAATTTAGTTTACTTAAATAACTTAACTTTTTTAACTTACTTAACTTACTTAGATTAATCATTGGTAGGATGCCCAGAACAGGTGTAGATTATTGTGCATCCTTGCGCAATAATTGTTGAGAATGACTCAATAAATAATTAACGAACCTATTGTTGCCAATCTTGTAGTTTAGTTAAGACATCATTTTCAAAAGAGGTTTGTAACGTTGATAAAGCATCTATCGCTGCTTGAATTCTCACACGCGCATCAGCATCATTAATGGCTTGCCTAAAAGGTAAATCACTCTCACCAGCAATCGCTTCAATGGCTGCAATAGCATCCATTATTTCAGTATCTACTCTTGTGGCAAGATCAGCATCAGCTGCATTAACAAAATCAATAATACCGGCTTTATCAGCCTGCCCTGAAAACTCACCGCGATAAACATTTTGTACGCCACGAATATTGTCAGTAAAATCAGCGAGTGAATTCCAGCTATATTGTGATTCCACTTTAGAAGTATCAATATTGTCGATATTACTACCAAACGGTTCCGCTATTTTGCCATTACCTACCTCATCAATAATACCAATCATACCGTTGATTAATTCTTCTACTACACCCAACTGAGATGCATAAATATCATTATTCGTAGTCAATAATAAGTCTTTGTATGCCGGTGAATTAGCATCATTCGGATCATTCGCAACTATCCATGCATCTAACAATGATTGCGTATAAGTTTTAAATACTTCTGCAGCAGCAGATAAATACTCACTTTCAAGTGTAGTCATTTCATCAATGCTTTTCTCATTATCTTCTACACCATCACCAAACAATAGAAACTCCATGGTATGAAAACCTTGAACATCATCATTAAACGTTTTGAGTTCATCAGCACTAAAACTTGCTTGAGATGCTAATAACGCCTCTAAATCGCTGGTATTTAACGGCCAAGTATCTAAATGAGGATCAATAGAAAGTGCGTCAACTGGGCCAAAGATGTGTGATTCACCTTGCTCCCAAGGTACTCTAACATCTTTCCAAGCTTGCTGAGCTAACGCTAAATTCTTATCTGTTGGTGTGTTTACCAAATTTTGAGTTGCTAATAAAAAGTCTGCCGCACCATCATTAAGGTTTTGATAGCCCGCAACGATCACATCATTAGTTAAATTAGTAATCATTTCAGTTGCTTCAAAGCTGAAATTAGTTTCCACAACGGTAGGCGTTTCAGCGTCTGACGAACTACCACCACAAGCCGTTAGTACTAATGCCGAGATAGCCGCTGCTAATAAAGATTTCTTAAATATCATGTTATGTCCCTTATTTAAATTTCGTTAATTTTGTTAATTTTGTTATTTTGACCGTGCTATATAGAAAAGAAGTAACCCATAGACAAACTAAAGCTAGTGCTATCATCTAAGTTGCTTTGTGCATGTTTTGTTTGTGCGGCCTGTGTTTTAAGTACAATATTTTTAATCGGATAGTAGTTCATACCTAAGGCAATAGACTGGGTATTGAAACGGTCAGTGGCTAGACCTTGTTCAACTTTTTTGATCGGATTTGCATATTCATAAATAGTATATAAATAGAGAGGTTTGCTGACATTGAACAGATCTTGACTGTTATACGATAACTCGACAAATGCCGATTCAGCTTCGCTGCCTAATTGTGAGAAATTGCCCGGCTTTAACCCTGGGGTTGTTTTATTCGCATTAGTAATCGCTTCACTATCATCTAACGACCCAAATAAATATTGACCACGAACAAGCCAATTCTCATAACTGTATGCTCCATGAAGACCAATAATGGTAAGGTTACCGTCGCCATCAACTTTTGTATCATTATTTCTATTACCTGAAGTATCCCCAGTATAAAAACTAACGCCTATGCCTTTACCCACTTTTATATCACCGTAATCTAAGCGAAGTGTGAATGCTAAATCATCGGCATTTACTGTTTCAAAACGTCTTTGATGACCAGTCGCGATCCAGTTATAAGTGCGAAAAAATTCTGAATTAAGACCTGTGGTAATTAAGGTTTGTGCGGTAAAGCCATTCCACTTACTTATTAAATTTACGCCGGTTTCATGCCAAACTTGTGGAATAAGCGTTGCTTCACTCCAATAGCGCTGAGTAGAAACATACTGTGTCGGTTTATGTAAATCAGTCCCTAGACCTACAGGTACAAAAATATGTCCCATCTTCATAGTGAAGTATTTATTGGCAATATATTGAGCTTGCATTTTTTCAACAATAATTTCCCCACCGGCTTCAACTTCCGTTTCAAACTCGCCAAATTCTTCAAAGCCGTCATATTCTAAAGTTGAACCTGTACCACCATGTTCATATTCAAGCTCGATCTCAACTTGCCACTTAGGATCAAAATCGTAAACAAACTCTAACACTACGCGCTCTAAGTCGGTTGTTGCTCTTCGCTCAGGGTTTGTATCTTGAATGTTCTGATAAACGTCTTCACTTTTATAAAGTACACTGCCATAAGAATTAATCTGCCAATTCTTTTTAACATCAAAATCTTGACCTGTATTCAATTGCTTATTTTCAGAGGCTTTAAGCGAGTCTGCTTTTAAAGTCGCTAATTGTTTTTCAATTAACGCGAGCTGTTGTTGTTGCTTTTCTAACGCTAACTCCAACTCTGACTGAGTTGCCGCAACACTCTGATTATTAAAAGAGCAGAGCCCATAAACTAAGATAGATACAAATAGACGTTTCATTAACCCAACCAAATACAAATAAGAACCAATTTTATTTGTATTTATGATAATTCCTCACCACCAATATTGCAAGTGAAAATCATTCTCGTTAGTGTTTGCGTGTGGATAAGAGTATAGAGTAGGCTGATAAACTTGATTTACATGTTATGAACTTTCTTTAAGATAAATTAATAGAACTTCATCTTTCTTATTCATCACTGCACCAATATAGAGCAATTAAATTACTTATTTGCTCATCTGCTGTGTTGAAATGATAGAAAGTCTAGAGACAAAAAAATATATTCTTTATTTTACATTGAGTTATAAATAACAGTGAAAGTTTATAAAGTGGCATAAGAGTTGATACATTATCATAGTAACTATTTGACTAAGGGGATATTATGCTTTCGACATTTCTTAAAGAACATAAACTACCAGAAGAATTCAAAGATACAGTAAAGCAATACTATAAGCCGCTAGCGGATAGAATTTTTAACAAGTTTGAAAATAAAAAACAGCCTTATTTTGTTGGTATTAATGGCTGCCAAGGTAGTGGTAAGTCGACGTTAACAGACTATATTGCTGAATACCTCATAGACCAATATCAAGTTAATGTTGTGGTTATGTCACTCGATGACTTTTATTATTCTAGTGAAAAACGCAATGAATTAGCACAAGATATACACCCATTATTAGCTACTCGAGGCGTTCCAGGCACTCACGATATCGCCGCACTCGCACAAGTTATTAATCAATTAAAAGCACAAGAAATTGGCTTTTCTATTCCCAAATTTGATAAAGCAACTGACGAACCCTTTGCGAAAGACCTTTGGTATTCAATTGAAAAGCCATATTATTCTCATAGAAGGATGGTGCTGGGGCGTAAAATCACAAACGGCAGAACAACTACAAAAACCTATTAATGAACTTGAGTTACAACACGATGCGGATGGTGTCTGGCGAAATTATGTCAATCAACAGCTAGAATCGTTATACGAGCCTTTATATAAAAATATGGATTTCTGGCTAGCGTTACAAGCTCCTTCTTTCGATTGTGTTTATAAATGGCGTTTAGAACAAGAGCAAAAACTAGAAGCAAGAAATCTTGGTTTAACTAATTCAAAAATTATGACACCAGCGGAAATTTTAAATTTTACACAATATTTCCAAAGGCTTAGCGTACAAGGATGTAATAGCATTTCTCATTCTGCCGATACAATTTTTCAACTAAGTCCCGATCGCAGTATTACTGAAATGCATATAATAGAATAGGTATAAACATGTTACCAACCGTGATATTCAGTGATCTAGATGGAACTTTGCTTGATCATTACACTTATCAATCAACGCCCGCAAGCGCAACTCTTGAGCAGTTAAAAAATGCCAAAACACCTGTTGTTTTAAATACCAGCAAAACGCTCGCTGAACTAGAAATTATTAACCAAAACCTTAATCTTAATGCACCATTTATTATTGAGAATGGCGCAGCGATATATATACCTATTGGTACCTTTGAAAAGCAACCTGAAAACACCCAGACTGTTGATGGATTTTGGGTAAAATCATTTTGCCTACCTCGAGAGTATTGGCTGGCATTATTATCTGAAAAATCATCTGATTTTTCTAACCAATACCAAGGGTTTTCAACATTAACTGACTTGGAATTAGCAGAAATAACGGGGTTATCTCTAGATGACGCTAATAGAGCAAAACAAAGACAATTTGGTGAACCAATTCATTGGTTAGGTGATGAAGAAACTAAAAAACACTTTATTGAATACATGCTTGATTTAGGCGCAAATGTTGTTCAAGGAGGCCGGTTCATTCATATAGGTGACTATTGCGATAAAGGCCAAGCGTTAATTTGGTTGGCAGAGCGATACCGCGAGCATTACAACAGCTCAATAGTAACTATTGCCTTAGGTGATGGAGAAAATGATAACTCAATGTTAGAAGCTGCCGACTTTGCAGTACAAATTCGTTCACCTGTGCATGAATTTCCAACGTTATATCGTCAATACCAAACAACTAAAACAAAATCATATGGGCCCGAAGGTTGGGCAGAAGCAATACAACAACTGCTATCAAATTCAATTAACTCAGAGGTAAATCATGGCTGATTTTTATCAAAACGGAACAGTAACAACGTTACATAATTTAGCACAACGTGAATCCGCAGATATGGCGGCCGAATTATTAGAATTTTCAAAAAAACGTCCTTTAGGCCTTATTCTACCTTCATTGTTTTCAGAGCTAGAAGGCAAAGCCTTACCTGATATTATCAGCAAACTTAAAGGTGTAGAGTATTTATCTGAAATAGTTATTGGTTTAGACCGTGCTGATTTAGACCAATATAAACATGCGTTATCATTTTTTGGTGAGCTACCACAACACCATAAAGTACTGTGGAATGATGGTCCTAGATTACAAGCAATCGACGCAAAATTACAAGAACTTGGCCTAGCACCGAAAGAATTAGGCAAAGGTCGTAATGTTTGGTATTGCATGGGCTATATTTTAGCGTCTGGTAAAGCTGAATCAATTGCTTTACATGATTGTGATATTTTAACTTACGAAAGAGAATTACTCGACAGATTGCTCTACCCTGTTGCCAACCCACTGTTTAACTATGAGTTTTCTAAAGGTTATTATGCACGTGTTGCCAGTGGAAAAATTAATGGCAGAGTCTCACGTTTATTAGTAACACCGTTAATTAAAGCATTAAAGAAAACCGTTGGTCACTGTGATTACCTTGAATATATGGACAGTTTTTTATACCCATTAGCCGGTGAGTTTTCTTTCCGCCGAGATGTATTAAGTGATATTCGTATTCCAAGTGATTGGGGCTTAGAGATTGGTGTACTTTCTGAAATGTATCGTAATTACGCGCCAAACCGTATATGCCAAGTTGATATTGCGGCAACCTATGATCATAAGCATCAAGATTTGTCTTTAGATAATGATCAAGGCGGTTTATCAAAAATGTCAGTTGATATTACTAAATCATTTATTCGAAAACTCGCCACACAGGGCGAAACATTCACCTCTGAAAAATTTAGAACATTAAAAGCTACTTACTATCGTATTGCTTTAGATTATGTTGAGACTTATCGAAATGACGCCATGATGAATGGACTACAACTCGATATTCATAACGAAGAAAAAGCGGTAGAAATGTTCGCTGAAAATATATTAACTGCAGGTCATACTTTCTTAGAGCAACCTATGGATACGCCTTTTATTCCTTCTTGGAACCGAGTAGTAAGTGCTATACCAGATATTTTATCGCAGTTAAAAGAAGCGGTAGAATTAGACAATGCAGAATTTAGTCAGTCCTTGAAGTAAAGGTGAAGTATGTCCGCACAAATTAATCTATTGAAAGAAAAGTTAGTTCAGCAGCTGACTTGTATCTATAAAGACGTTCCGCTCGAAACCTCATGTGACGATATTGCACAAGCGCTTATCGATATCATGCGGTTATCAACAACGTTTGAGGTTGCTGAGCCTTTTAAAAATCACTGGTCTGAAGAAGATGTTATATTGATCACCTATGGTGATAGCGTAGTAAGTGAGGGACAAGCTCCTTTAAAAACGTTGAAACACTTCTTAGACACAAAAATAAAAAACACGATTAATAGCATACATATATTACCTTTTTTCCCATACAGTTCAGACGATGGTTTTGCTGTTATTGATTATTCATCAGTTAATGAATCGTTGGGCGCTTGGGATGATATTGAATCCATTAGCCAAGACTATAACTTTATGTCTGACTTGGTCATTAATCATTGTTCAAGTCGCAGTATTTGGTTTGACAATTTTGTAAAAGGAGAAGGTATTGGAAATGATTTCTTTTTCACAGCATTACCAGACGATGACCTATCTGATGTTGTTAGGCCTCGCACTTCCCCGCTATTAAAAGAAATAGAAACCAGTAACGGTAAAAAGTTTGTCTGGTGTACTTTTAGTCACGACCAAGTCGATTTTGACTTTCGTAACCCTGAAGTATTAAAAGCCTTTACTACTATTATCAGACAATATCTTGATAGTGGCGTTAAAATCTTTCGTTTTGATGCCATTGCCTTTTTGTGGAAAGTAGCCGGCACAACAAGTATTAATTTACCTCAAACACACGAAGTAGTGAGATTATTAAGAACCTTAATTGAGTCTGCCCAATCAGATGCAATTATCATTACCGAAACAAACATTCCTAATACCCAAAACCTTACCTATTTTGGTAACGCCAACGAAGCTCATGGCATATATAACTTTTCATTACCACCGCTATTATTAAACACCTTACTTACCGGTAGCTGCTTATACTTAAAACGCTGGTTAATGAGTATGCCGCCACCACAAAATGGCACTATGTATTTTAACTTTATTGCTTCTCACGACGGTATTGGCTTACGTCCTGCTGAAGGCTTATTGAGTGAAGAAGAGCTTGATAACTTAGTTAAAACGGTTGAAGGCTTTGGCGGAAAAATATCATGGCGAACCACAGAAGGTGGCGATCAAAAAGCGTATGAAATGAATATAGCCTTGTATGATGCTATGCAAGGTACGGTTAATGGGAAAGATCAATGGAATTTTGAGCGGTTCATTTGTGCTCACGCGATCATGTTTGCCCTTGAAGGCATCCCTGGCATTTATATTCATAGCCTTATAGGTACTCAAAACGACTATAAAAAGCTATCAAACACCCATCATAATCGTTCTATTAATCGACACCGTTGGGATGAGGAGTTATTAGCTGAAGCACTAAAAGATGAAAATTTGCATCATGCCAAAGTACTGTCATCATTAACCTCGTTGCTAGACACTCGCATAAAACAACCAGCGTTTCATCCTAATGCTACTCAATTTACTTTGCATTTAGGTTTATCATTATTTGGCTTTTGGCGACAAAGCCAAGACAGAAAACAAAGCATTTTTTGTGTCAGTAATATCACAGATAAACCGTTGTCTTTGCCTTTAAGTGAACTCAATTTAATTGTTACCGAGAGCTGGATTGAATTAATTACCGGTGCAGAGGTAACAGACTTAACTGAATCTATCACCTTATTACCTTATCAAACGGTTTGGATTGCTAACATTAAAGCACAGTAGATAAAAAATAGTATCAAGGTCATACACGCTATGGCCTTTACTTTCTCTTCCATATCCCTAGTAAACAAATCCCTAATATTTATATCCTCAGTAAACTAATCATCAAAACACACATTATTATATCAACGTTCTCAAATCTCAGCTGTTGATTGACATTAAAATAAGTAATTAAATTGAATACTTAAGTTCTATTTCTCGGTCAATACTAGTCAACAACCTAATGCTAATACCTAACTACAGACCGAGGCATACTATGCATAAAATTTTATTACTAACACTAACCTTACTACTAATTACCTCAAGTGCTGTTAGCGCGAACGACAAACACAGCCCCCCCTTTATCAAGATAAAACAATGACAAAAGGCCTAAATCATTTAGGCTTAACAGTGAAAAACGTTCAAGCATCAGCTGACTTTTTTATTAATACCTTAGGCTGGAAAAAAGCAGGTGGCTATCCTGACTACCCCTCAATATTTGTTACTGATGGCGAAATTTTCCTAACACTTTGGCAAACTAACGATGTGGAAAATACCGTGGAATTTAACAGAAAAAACAATGTGGGTTTACATCACCTTGCACTAACCGTGACAAGCGAAGAAATATTATCTGAATTACATCGTAGATTTAAACTAGTACCTAATTTAATCATAGAGTTCGCCCCAGAATTAAATGGTAAAGGTCCAACAATACACATGATGATTAGAGAGCCAAGTGGTAATCGTATTGAATTTTCCTACACCCCAGTGAAGGAATCCTCCTAAACACTTGTTACATTTTTTAATATGAAGACATATTCATTAACTGTGATGTCATGTAAACTATCTGCTTATTTCTTGTGGATGGTACTGATTAAAAAATCAAACGAGCTTAAACGCAATAATACTACTCCATGATAAAAATTGGTAAGCGTTGAAATCAATGATTACCTAACAAAGCATTCGCGTAAACACCAAATTTAATGCATAAACAACAGATATGATACCCACTGTCACAATCACTACTTCACAAAGTGAAATTCTTAATTATACAGTAAACGTCATGCTAAAAAGTCATATAAAACATAAGCTCGTCACCCATAACGAGAATAGCAATACCGTTATAAGTGTGCAGGAGTATATATAAACATGATTAAAGCACAAAAAAGAACATCATTTCAAATTATGACCTCAACTGTTCATGCGCTATTAATGCGAGAACTAAAAACCCGCTTTGGCGCTAACCGTTTAGGCTATTTTTGGGCTATTGCAGAGCCAGTGGCACAAGCATCTGTTATGGCGCTAATATTCACATTACTAGGACGAACTAGTGTATCTGGTATCCCTATCGCACTATTTCTTTTTACCGGAATATTACCGTTTAAATTTTTTGGTAAGTTAATACCTCAAGTGGGCGCAGCAGTCAGCGCTAATAAGGCATTATTTACTTATCGGCAAGTAACCGCTATCGATCCAATAATTACACGAGCACTAATCGAAACAGTCACTTTTATTATTGTTTATATAGTCATACTGGGCACAATGGCTTGGCTAGGTTTTGATGTATTACCAGATGACTTATTAGCGCTATTTGCTGCTTGTTTTTTATTATTAACTATGGCTGTAGGTATTGGCTTACTCCTGTGTTGCGCCATCACTTATTGGCCAGATGCTGGAAAACTATTCGCTATGGTTATGTCTCCCATGTTTTTTATTTCAGGTGTTTTATATTGCGCTACCATGATACCTGAACAATATTGGTATCTATTTAGCTGGAACCCAATATTCCATATAATTGAACTAAGCCGAGATGCTTTTTTCACTTCATATAAAACTCCTATTGGAGATTGGTATTTTGTCAGTTTTGTAGCCTTAAGCAGTCTCTCTCTTGGATTAATGGCTTTTAGAATAAACAGGTACAGGTTTATTAACTAATAATAAGCTTTCTCATAATAGGTTTTACTCGCTAATGATACATTTTGAAAATGTCAGTAAATATTACGCAACAAAACAAGGGCGGCATTACGTTCTTAAAAATGTTAACTTAGCATTACCAACGGATCGTAATATCGCCGTACTAGGCCCAAACGGTGTTGGTAAATCAACGTTAATAAAAATGTTAGGTGGTGCAGACTTCCCTAATAAAGGAAAAATAAACTCAACAGAAAAAATATCATGGCCACTGGGGTTACAAGGCGGCTTGCAAGGCTCGATGAGCGCACGTGAAAATGTACGATTTGTAGCGCGAATACATGGTTATAAAAATACTAAACCAATCGAGCAATTAGTAGAAGACTTTGCCGAAATAGGTAAGTTTTTTAATGAACCGGTTAAAAACTATTCTAGCGGTATGAAAGCTCGCGTGGCTTTCGGTTTAACCATGGCATTTGATTTTGACTTTGATGTACTACTTGTAGATGAACTTGGCGCTGTTGGCGATGCAAACTTTCGACGAAAAAGTGAAGCCTTATTAAAAGAGAAATATGAAAAAACCAAACTAATTATGGTTAGCCATTCAATGGGTGAACTACGTAAAAACTGTCAAGCGGGGTTGGTTATTATTAATCAAAACCTGAGATATCATACAGACATTGAGTCTGCAATTAAAGAATATGAAAACCACTATGTCACAACCAAATAAGAAAGAGCTTGGCTCTGTCGCACGCAAGGCTCGAAAACTTAAACGTAAACCTTTGCAATTTATTGCCGATTCTAGAGCTTATATAAAAGCAAAGAAAACAGCTTATTACACAGCAGCAAAACTGGGCTCATTTATTATTGTTCTTGCGGCTGTACTGGCTATTATCGGCTACTATACTCTTATTGCTTCACCTCGCTATGTCAGCGAAAGTCAATTTGTCGTAAAAGAGATTGGCTCTAATGACATTCCACTAGCAGGGTTAATGTCTATTGCCAATAGTTCACCTAATGTTCGTGACGCTTTAATTTTACAAAAATATATTCAGTCACGTTCTATGGCTGTAGCACTTGAAGAAAGTGTTGGTTTAAAACAGCATTATCAAGCCGGTGACTGGGATTGGTTTAGCCGTCTCACCGGTAATGGTAGCGTTGAGCAATATCACGCCTATTATCAAGATCATATTCTGGTGCATTACGACGAAATGTCAGAAGTACTGATGGTTGAGGTACAAACCTTTGATGCTGAATTTTCGTTAACAGTGGCTAATCAAATCATTACTATAAGTGAAACCTTAATTAACCAGCTTGGGCAAAAAATGGTGACTCAGCAGTTAGATTATGCCCAACAAGATGTCAATCGCGCTTATAGTCAACTGAAAAAATACCAAAGTGAGCTTATTAGCTTTCAAGATAAATTTAAGCTATACAACCCCGAGCAACAAGGCAGTGCCATAGTATCAGCAATGAATGCGCTTGAAGCTAAAATAATAGAAGAAGAAACTAAGCTTAAATCGTTATCGTCTTTTATGCGTGCCGACTCTGCCGATATAAAAGCCATAAACAGAAATATTGATGCATTAAAAACACAATTAACCCAAGAAAAAAATCGTTTAACTAATCAAGAGCAACAATCATTAAATAAAATCAACTTAGATTACCAAGAAATCAAGTTAAATAGCCAACTAGCCGCAGACCTTTATAAGTCGTCATTAGCAAGTTTAGAAGTTATTCGTAGTGAGGCTTTTAGAACCCTAAAACATTTACTTGTTATAGAGCAGCCCATTTTGGCGCAAGAAGATAAATACCCTCGTCGTTTATACAGCATTTTTACCTGGTTTATCGCCATGCTTTTAATCTATGGCGTGTTAAAAATGGTAGTGGCCGTTATTAAGGAACACAAAGAGTGAAAAATTTGTTTATAAGAAGCATCGCCAGTGCGTTAATGCTGATATTAACCAGTAATATTGCTTCGGCTGCAGTAAGCATCACCAAAGATGAAAGCAATGAAGCTAAGCAAGCGATATCACTTAGTAGTGATGATAGTAATGAAAATAACAACAGTGAAAATACTAACCACAATAGTAACAGTAACAACACCATCCAAGCTTATGGCCAATGGTTATTTACCGGTGGCTTTAAAGAAAATTCATTTGTTGGTAGTAACCCAAACTATAAAATCACCCAGGGTGATAATTTACTAGTGCAATTGTGGGGTGGTATCGATTACCAAGCAGAGGTAAAAGTTGATCCACAAGGTAATATTTTTATTCCTAAAGTTGGCCCAATTAAAGTATTAGGCGTAAGTAACGCAGAAATTAATAACGTGGTATTAAAAGGTATAAAGCGTGTTTATAAGTCAAATGTAGAAGCTTATGTTAATTTAATGTCTAGCCAAACGGTTAAAGTATTTTTATCAGGGTTAGTGAACAAACCCGGCTTATATGAAGGACAAAGTGCTGATAGTATTTTACGTTTTATTGATCTTGCTGGCGGCATAAAAACTGAACTTGGCAGTATGCGTCATATTGAAGTAAAGCGAAATAACCAAACAAAATATACCATCGACTTATACGATTTTATTCAACATGGCACTATGCCCGCTATTCAATTACAAGAAGGCGATGTAATATTTGTTGCTGCTAAACATGGCGACGTAACCATTGAAGGCGATGTTGGCTTTAGTGGCACATATCAACTAAAAGAAGATACTGCTAAATTAGGTAATATCCTAAATGCCGTTATCGCAAAGAAAAAAGCCACTCATATTACAATAATAGCACCCGAAAATACTAATGGTGAAACTGAGCTATCAGTACAACAATATGCCATGGATGAGGCGCTTGCCAATAACACGATTGAAGTAAAAGCTGGCTCACTCATTAAGGTGTCTTCACAACTACGCGCCAAAGAAATTAGTATTGAACTGATTGGCGAGCATAACTCTCAATTTGAAATTGTATTACCTTGGGGTGCAAGTTTGGCTGACTTATTGGCCGATGTTAAATATACCAAACTATCGAATAGAGACGCTATTCAATTATTTAGAGCCTCAGTTGCCACACGCCAAAAAGATATGCTATTAGCCTCGTTATCAGCATTAGAACAAAGTGTACTAACGGCCCGTTCACAAACCAATGAAGCAGCACAATTACGTTCAGCTGAAGCAAGTACCATTTTACAATGGATTGAGAAAGCAAAACTAGTAGAGCCTAAAGGACAAGTATTATTATCTGACGGCTACAATGCTTCGCAAATTATTTTACAACAAGGTGACCGCATTGTTGTACCAACGAAACGTAACTTAGTCATGATACATGGCGAAGTATTATTCCCTACAGCAATTGCCTACAACGGCGACATGAATATCAATGAATATATCGCCAAAGCCGGTGGTGCTACTGATGATTTAGATGATATGAATATATTGATCATGAAGCCCAATGGCGACTTTGTTGATGTAAATGAGCATTTAAACAGTAAAAAACAAATTAGTGCTGGTGATGAAATATTTGTGTTAGCTAAACCTGATCCAAAATCATTCCAGTTAACTAAAGATATAACACAAGTGATGTATCAAATAGCTGTTAGTGCAGCGGTTATATTAGCTCTTTAAAGAAAAATAAAACCAAAGATTTAAAGATTAATATAATTAAGGAAATAGAAAATTCAAAACATTAAATTTAGGCTTTAAAGGTTCACATTTTTTATTTATAAATAAGGATTTTTTGTGATTGATACCAAAAATGAACATATATACAGAAACAAAAAATATATACATATAAATAATCATAGCGAACACTTGATCATTGTACTCAACACACATAATCAAGGTGATCGTTATTTTGGCTATAAAACTTTATCGGAAGGAGAAACTGGAGTAGATTTCTTATTTTTAGTTGATGCTAATAATAAATATTATTTAGATCATGATAAAGGTAAAACTTATCTGGAATTAATAGAGCAAGTTATCAAAAACTACGATCTAGAAAAAGTAACCATATTTGGAGCTTCTATGGCTGGTTTTGCTGCGCTACACTTCTCTATGGAATTACAATTAAACGTTATAGCCATTAACCCACAAATAAATTTGTCTTCAGCTGAAAAGCTAGCATGGCCAAAACTTCGAGAAACACTCTCTAACTTAGATTCTTGTTATGATTTAGAGAATGGAATGATTCAAAAATATTCAGGACAATCAATATTTCTAACATTTGGACAACATCGATTAGACAAGCAGGCTTAACGATAGTATAGAACATAAATTTTTCTTAAATGACTTATTACGTATAAAAGATATTCACTTCTTAGGGATAGAAAATCGCCGACTAAGCCATTTTATCAAACCTTAACTATTGATAAGATAATGAAATTTTAATTACACCATATACTTTCGTGCGTGTGTCATTATGAGCAAATAAAGTCGTTTATCAAGCATCGACCAATTAGCCAAAGTGGTAACTAAACTGAATTGACACTTTCTTGGTGTAATACAAGACTTAAATCGCGTAAGATAATTATTACTTTATGATCAGTAGGAAGCTTATTATTCAATGACCATTTGGATCCAGTCAAAAGGCGTACTTGCCCGCAAAAAGCAAATTGAAAGTTGTCTATCACAATCATTATCTTTATTTGTTAAAAATAAAGTAGACTCAACTCATGATAGTTTTGCAGGCTGGGGACTTAAAGCGAATACTAATAAAATCAAACAACAGGCTAGTGATTTTGGTGTCCCTTATTTACACCTAGAAGATGGTTTTATTGGTTATATTGGCCACCCTGCTAAACAAGGTCATGCTGTTTCATTGATTTCAGACTCGCAAGGTATTTATTATGATGCCCGCCAGCCCTGTAATTTAGAATCACTAATAAAAGAACCGTTAAGTGAAGCACAGTTAGCCCGTACAAATGCCTTAATAAAGCTAATAACGAACAGCGGCATCACTAAATATAATGTTTATGATGCAGCTGAGTTGCCAGAGTTGTTAAAGGCAAAATTGTTGAATATTAAGCAACAAAAAATATTAATTGTTGACCAAGTTTCTGGGGATTTATCTATCACCGGTGCGATGGCTGATGAAAGTAGTTTTGTTGCCATGATCGCGCAAGCGAAAGCAAATTACCCTAATGCTACCTTGTTAATTCGTACACACCCAGATACTCGCCTTGGCAAGAAGAAAGGTGTATTAGCTAAACTTATTGCTAATGGGGAATTAACCAATGTTGAAGTTATTAATGAACATTGTCATCCTCATGCATTAATCAACGCTGTTGATGCGGTATATACGGTGTCGTCGCAAATGGGGTTTGAAGCATTATTACTTAATAAGCCAGTTTATTGTTTTGGACTGCCATTTTATGCGGGTTGGGGATTAACGCACGACCAACTTCATTGCGACCGACGTGAAAAAATATCGCTGCAGCAGCTTACCTATGCTGCTTTGGTTAAGTACTGCCATTATTACAACCCCGTATTGCAAGTAAAATGTGAACTTGAAGAGGTTATTAACCTTATTAGTTTGCAACAAAAAGGCAAGCCGCAATACCGTCGCCTTTATTTAATTGGCTTTTCGTTATGGAAGCGCGCCTTTATGAAACATTTTTGTCGACATTTAGCCGATGAACTTGTTTTTACCAAGCAGCCACCCGTAACAATTGCTGAAAATGACATGCTGCTGGTTTGGGGCGCTAAATACCCTGAATTAACTCACTGTTTTCGTGTGGAAGATGGTTTTATTCGCTCAAATGGTTTGGGCGCTAATTTGTGCCGCCCTTCTTCATTGTCTATTGATCAAGCAGGCATCTATTTTGATAATCGCACGCCAAGCGACCTTGAACACGCCTTAAATGAAAATGTATTAACGGTAAATGAGTTAAAACGAGGCCAAGCATTAATTAAAAAGATTAACGACACTGGGGTTAGTAAATATAATGTCGGCGAGCACAACGCGATTACGATTAATAATCAGCATAAAAAAATATTACTGGTTATCGGCCAAGTTGATGGTGATGCATCAATTGTTACCGGTAGTTTAAACATAAAAAGTAATGAAGCGTTACTTTATGCGGTGAAAGAACAACACCCTGATTGTTATATTATTTATAAACCGCATCCTGATGTAGTGTCGGGTAATCGTGAAGGTAATGTATCGTTAGAATGCATATCACAGTGCGTTGATGAACAAATTATCCACCAGTCTTTAACAAGTTTGTATGCACATATTGATGAATTACATACCATGACCTCGTTAAGCGGTTTTGAAGCTTTATTAAATAATGTTGTTGTTCATACCTGGGGACAACCGTTTTATGCTGGTTGGGGACTAACCACTGATTACTACCCGCCTAAAAGACGATTTAAAACGATAACCTTACCCGAACTGGTATTTACTACGTTGGTTCAATACCCGCTTTATATTGATTGGGGCACGGGCTTATGGGTAACACCTGAGTTGTTAATTGATAAAATTGCTGATGGCAAGAACCAAGATATTAAAAAAAAGTCGTTTTGGAATAGAAAATTATTAAAGTTACAGTATATTTTTGAAATATTCCGCTCCAGACATTAAGATAACTATTGCTAGAGTATTATCTACTTATAGCAATAAAAGTGTTTCCCCCTTTATTAACATAAACCTTTTCATTTAACAGCTTTCATAATTAAAGTAAACGCTCTATCATTAATAATGTTTAATGATAGAGCGTTAGAATACTTTACAATTTTTTTAAAAGATTTTTGTTTGCATCAACGAAAAAACTCTTAGGTTCTTTAAGAAACTTGCGTAACTTTCTTTTAAAGCGTCTCTTAAATACGCTTTCAGATTCCTCAATTGTTGTTTTTTCATACTCTGTTCTAACTTCATTTTCTGAAAGTGGCACTGTCCCAATTTCATTTTGAGGATCTAATATTCTTGAAACTTTATTCATTTCATTGCTTGAAATAGCATGGTTAACTAAAAAATCTGTACAGAAATCAAATAAATGGCTAAATTCTAATTCATTAAGATGAGTTTCTTCATTGTTTAAAGCTTTTACCAACTTTTCGGAGCAATCAAAAGATTTATTAAATAAGTTATTTGAGTAAAATGATTTACCTAATATGAAAACCTTAAAGCCAGCTAAAGATGCTTCTAAACCAGCCTGAGAACACATTGTCATCACAGCAGAGACTTGTGAGTATAAGCTTTTTAAAGAAACATTTTCACAAATTAGTAAGCGTCCGTTAGTTATGTATTTTTCAAATCTAAGCTCTAATATTTCTTTCGTCAGCGCTGTACCTATATTTGTCTTATTGCTTTCGTATGGATGTGCTTTAAATACCACATCATAAGAAGTTGTATTTAAAATATTATCTATTACCTTCACGTAATTAGCTATAGAGTCATTTAAGGTATCTGAACGCAAAATAGAATAGTCATTACAAACTTGACCAATAATTAATACACGTTGACAAACTGGTTTTAAAAAAATATCTGCGCCTAGCGATTTCACATTTTTATTGGTTTTTTTATTAATAATATCTAAAGCACGTAGTCTTTCAGGAGAATTGACTGAACCACTTTGTTGATACTTAAAAATAGAGCCATTAGGTATTGGTCCAGGTTGTTCCTCTAGTAAAAATTCATTACCCGTCCATAAGTGCTCAACTAAAAAGAATTTAGCTGAGAAGTTATACGCTATAGTTTTAAATGATTTTTGATAAATGGATGAGCCGGAAAAAGTAATCGCATGACTTACTTCATTTGCAGCAAAAACAACTTTCCAATAATTTAACCAAAAGATTGCTGCAGCATAATTATCAATAATCACTTGTCGGTGAAGTTCAAAGTCTATTTCAAAATCAATAAAGACTTTATCAGCCAAACACTTTTTATAGTGCAATGGAATCAAGATAGATTTAATTTCCAACTCCGCAATGGAAAAGAGGTTTATTCCATCATAATTATACGTTTTATAATTATTTATGTTTATGCATTCACTTAAAAGGTCAGAGTTACCTTGTAAAACATGGCGATGAGTCACATAATTTCCATAAGCAACTTTCATTTGCTTATGACTAGTATCAACTTTAATTATTTTATTTTGAGTAAGATAATCAATCAAAGGTGCAAAGTTTCTTTGTGTAAAGTGAATATTATCGGAAAGTAAAGTTAAAGCCATGTTATACGTCCTTCGTTTGTAAATTTGGGATCTCGCTGGTATTAAAATTACTTTTTTGTATATATTCAAACAAATCTGAACCTACTTCACCTTTCACTATAATATTATTTATTTTGGTCTCATCAAACACTGTAAAATCAAAAGTTGAAATAGAATCTTTAGCTGTATCTAAAATATAGGTATTGTCTGGTAGTGGAAGAGATTTTCTATTTAAAGAGATACCCGAAAATTTATAATTTCTAAAATTGTGCCTTGATATTTCCTCACCTTCAAACATCGTTTCATCAAAGTGATGTATGATATTTTTTAACCCGCTTATACATTCACTATAAATCAGAAAGCATATCTCATTAAACCTGTGTTGTTGTAAATCAGCTTTATTTATATTTAAAATATGCTTATTAATACAATCAACGTCTCCTAATGCTGCACCAGAAACGACGCCATCAGCAATAAACTCTGAATTTCCTGCAACATCCCAACAAATAACAGGTATCTTCATTGCCAAAGCCTCTAAAATAACCATAGAGCAATTTTCGAAGAGACTAAGTGCTAATATACATTTAGATTTATGTAAAGCGGCTAACTTATTTTCACCATATAGTGCCCCTTTAAGTGTTACTTTACATTGAATGTTAGTAGATAAATCAAAGTCATTCATTCGTTGACCAAAGATTAATACATTGTAATGCGCAGGTAGTTTTTCTAAAATGCTATTTAGATAGCCAACACCTTTTAATCGTTCATTTCGCCCCATAAACACTACATCATATTCTTTCAAATACGCGCCATAATTATGCGCTTGTATTATTGGATTTCTGTAAACGATTTTATTAATTTTTGAAAATTGAATATCATTAGATAGCTCTTCCACTATTGCATCAGATGGAGCTGAAACGACATCAGCATTATTAATAACCTGACACTCTTCTTCAAACCTAACTTCATCAATAGGAGTTTTATTGATTCTTTGTACTACAGCGATTGGTGTGTGCAGCCGAACATGGATAAAATATCCATCTAATTTTAATGTAGATGCATAGGTTTCAGGTGATTCAACTATGGTGTCACTAGGAGAGAAATTTTTTCTTATATAGGTAGCAACATAATCTTGAAATGCTGAACGCTCGAGTTTATCTTCATTAGATATAACGTGGACTTTAACATTATGAAACACATCTTCGTCTAAATAAGCGCTAATAACATCTATATAGGAAGAAATTCCAAATCCACTGTTTTTCAACGGGTTAACAAGTATATAGTTGACCATTATTTCATTCCTATTCATTATATTTAGTAATGTTTTTAATTCACAAAAAAATCTAATTTGGTTTCGTCTGCAACTTAAATAGCAACAAAACTACAGATGAAGGTAAACAATCGGAATATTAGCAGAGCGATGAGGACCTAAGACTAACTTTTCTAGACTAGAATCGACTTATGTGGTTAAAAAAACTTCGAGATACCTTAAATTTTACTAGATAGCGATAACCCAATCAATAGAGGTAGGCTGATTTGCTTTTATTATACAAAATAATATCACAAACAGAATACAACAAGTACAAGGTGAAAACTTATCTAACACTTTAATTAGTCATAGTGATCTTACTTAAAAGCTGACATTTGTTTAACAATCGATAATTATGCAAGATTAAGGTAAAAATATAAGGCAGGCTCGGCTTTATAATGCCTGGGGGCTAACCACTGATTATTACCCGCCTAAAAAACGATTTATAATTTAAATTAATGTGCCCAAATCTCGCTAAAATATGTTTTTAGTAACTCAGCCACTATGACTACTCTTTCAACGTGTTGGTAGCGTTTATGGATGACGATATGTAACTCACCCGCTGCCAATTCACTTAGATCAACATTTAACACTGTAAGCTCTTTAATTAAGGGACTTTCTACAAAACCATTAGGTAAGGCTAATGCTCCTAATCCGGTACAACAAGCTGCGATTTGCACGTTATAATCATTCGCGCTAAATACTGGCTTAAAATTCTGTATTTCTCTCTTTAAAATTTGATTCGTCAGTAAATGGTCATGATCTTCAGACCAACAGATCCAATTTAAATCTTGCAAAGTCACATCATCACTTAACGAGTTAGCAACATCTTCCGCGACATACACGTTTATGCCACAATAAAAAGACGCCAAACAAATTAAATCGTTATCTTTTGGTTTTTCTGTACGAAGTGATATATCAGCCTCACCGCGTGTTAAATTAAACGTATTGGTGCCACTTAACACTTCAAGCTGAATACCGGGATAGCTTTCTTTTAGTTTTTGTCCCACTTGTGGGAGAAAAGCAAAACAAACGCCAGGAGGAGCAGTGATCCGAACTCTCCCTTCAACTTTATTGGGTGCTTGAGCTAACGTCATGGTTTCAACCGACCAAATAGCCATTTGTTTTGCAGCGGGTAACAGTTTTTGACCTAATGCAGTCAGTTGACAGCCCTGACTAAAGCGAGAAAATAAAGGCTGACCAAGCTCTTGCTCTAGCTCTGCAATACGCCGGCTTAAAGTTGGTTGGGATCATTATACGGATTAGAAAAAATGACAGCACTTACTACAACGGAAGATTATATCAACGCACAAAACGTGGCTTTAAAAGGTGTGTTTTTAACTCATTTACACCTTGATCATATCAGTGGTATGTCGGCAATAAATAAACAGGTGCCTTTGTATGTAGGGCAAGGTGAAACTCAAGAAAGGTATTTCTTATATGCGGCAACGCAAGGTATAACCGATATAATGCTTGAAGGTAGACCCGCATTACAAGAGTGGGCTGAAGACTATATTGATGTATTTGGTGACGGTAGTGTATTTGCTATTCATTCACCAGGCCACACTGCTGGTTCTACCGCCTATTTAGTCAATAGCATTGAAAGCCCTGTACTTTTTACTGGTGATGCAAGTCATACGTCGTGGGGCTGGAATCATAGTGTTGAACCGGGCAGTTTTTCAACCGACCAAATTCGTAGTCGAGCAAGTTTAAATAAACTCATTAAGTTAGTTAAAAGTTATCCTGAAATTAGCGTACAGCCTGGACATCAAAGTTTGTAAATGATGTGCATTATTACGAATGAGAGATGCTATTACGTCGGCTTTTTGAGTGAGTGTCTCACTTATCTTTCCTAAGTATCTTTCCCAATTATCTGATCTCGTCAGACAATACTATGGGTGATAGTTTCAGGGCTAATTCACCGTGGTCAACGAATATTATAAACGCTATATGTACTTCATAAATGAACCAAGATAGATGCCTGATCTTTCTTGGTCATTTTACTCACCACAAGGTTAAATGAATTATCAATCATGCGCTCAATTTCTCCTGGCGGTATTGAGCCATCAAGAATAATGGTATTCCAAAGTCTTTTATTCATATGATAACCGGGGATTACAGCAGGAAATATATCACGTAACATAATAGCTTCATCAGGATCACATTTTAAATTAATGCAAAAACTACCTTTCATTTTCCCGTTAGTACTTTGTTCATTACCCTTGCCTAAAGCGAGTGTGGCAAACATTTTATCTTTCACACGAAATACTTTTATATCATCACCAAAAGGGGAATATACAGAGGTGTCAGGCTTTGAAAGCAAGTAACCTTCTATCTGTTGAGCAATTAAGTTATCTGTCATCATAGCTCCCTGTTATCAAAGGTGCCTATATTAGCCCATTAAGGTAGCTGAAAAGCACCATAAAAAAAGCCCTGACATATCAGAGCTTCTATTTGCTTTTTTAAATGCTAGCTAACCTGAGCTACATTACTATTAAAAAGCTATTAAAAACTATAAGTCGCTTCAACCCAAGCACTCACGCCTTCTTGTGGTAGCCTCGACATTACAGCAACATCAGTGCCTTTTACGCGGTTATAACCACCTAAATGCTTTTGATAGCTTTTATCTAACAAGTTATCCACACCAAAACGTAAAGTAACCTCGTTATTCACATAATATTGAGCATCAACATTAAGTACACCATAACCTGCCGTTTCTTGCTCATCGTTAGTTGACGAGACTTTCGTTTGTTTTGCTGCCATCACTAAGCTTGTTTTTACCATCCAGTTTTGCCCTGTATAGCTTAATTGAACTTGGCCATTAAGTGGTGCAATACGATATAAGTTATCATTAATGTCACGACGTTCACCTTGTACATAGTTAATAATGGTGAATAACTGTATTTCGTTGGTAATATTGTAATAACCGTTCAGATCAAAGCCATAAAGCTTGGCATCAACATTAGAGAACTTCAGCGGGTTGGTGTCGCCAGCCATCATAGTCGCCATTTGTTTAGCGGCCATGTCATCCATGCCTATTGAGGTGCCCTGAATATAGTCATCAATTGATTGATAGAAAATATGAGGCGCAATCATCAACGTATCATCCTGATAATTTAGGCCTAAATCGAGTTGATACGCTGTTTCTGACTTCAAGTTGATGTCGCCAATATAAGTATGGCCATCAGCTAAGCCGCCTGTTGATTCCATTGGCGTCCATAAATAAAGCTCTTGGTATGATGGCGCACGCGTTTTTACACCAATGCCTGCAGAAATCGATAAATTATTAGAAAGGGTTGTTTGTGTATTTAACGCAATATCAAGGTTGTTGTCAGATACTTGACGATTAGTCTCATTAAAACCATCTTGTAGCTCGCTTGCTAAACTTGCCATACTTTGCATTTCCATATCAGAATCCATGCCATCGCTCATATCCATATCGTCACTCATGTCCATATCTGAGTCCATGTCCATCATTGCCATTGAATTACTTACGTTTCCGGCATTAGACTCAGCTCGTTTTAACCTAGCACCCAACTGCACTGTGGTTTGGTTAAACTGCTTTTGCCATTCTACAAATAAGCCATAACGATTGTCTTCAACGTCATTAAAATTAACAATTTCAAACATCATATTACTTGGATTAGTGATCACTGAATCATGGGTTGCAAAATATCCATCTATACCAAAAGATAGCTCACCAAAATAAAATTCTTTCGCTAATTCAAAGGTAAAGTTTGACGTTTCTGCTGTCGCGTTATTACGGCGGTAGGCGGAAGGATCATCGTTTGTACGCATTAAAAAGTTTGTCATGCCATGATCAGCATCGGTATAGCCTAGCTGCCATTCGCCTTGCCATTCATGTAAACTAAAAACACCATCTAACGTCACTCGATGACTTTCAATATATTCAATGTCCATCGGTAACGCTGGCGTACCTGAGTCATTCGTGTCTGTATAATGGTAATTTAGCCCGACTTCGTTATCATTTTTGCTATAACGAATGTCACCACCGACTTGTACTTTGTCAAAATCGGTAGGTTGAATAACAACGTCGTTGCTGCTTTCCATACTATCGCCCAATTGGCTATTACCGTAGAGTAAAACGGCAATATTATCTTTAGCAATATTGGTCACCGCTGATAAAGTTTTAGCGCTGTTGTTATTACGGTAGCCAACTTGAATATCGCCATTTACGTTTGTGGTTGTGTTGTTCATTTTTTCAGCTTTACGCATTTTCACTTCAATCGCACCACCAAGGGTATTAATGCCTGCTGATACCGGTGCAATGCCACGGTATACTGTCATTGAATCAACAATTAATGGTGTTGAATAACTCAGTGGCGTATCCATAGCATTAGGCCCTGCACCAATAACAGGATGTCCATCAAGTGACGTAGCTACTCTATCACCATATAAACCTCGATATTGTGCAATACCGGTAATTGGACCATTGCTATTAATGTTTGCGCCTGGGACTGAAATGAGCCAGTCAGCTAGGTCAGGAACACTCGTTTTTCCTTGAACATACCTTATACTACTTTCTAAACTGTGATGGCGTTGGTTAGTAATAGTGATGACTTCTAAATTGTCACTAATATCCTTAGTCTCACCTGCTAAAGCTGTATTAGACATAATTAGAGACGAAGAAGTCATTGCTGATAATAAAACAAGTTTTACGGCAAGAGATAAACGCGTAATAGAAGTGCGCATAAAATTTCACTCAATGTTAAAAGGTTGGTTAAATTGGTTTCTAACTTTTATTCAATTGTGTGTATTCTTACGGGATAGTTAAGAGAGAACAAAGGGAAATAGCCAATGTGCGACAAAATGTCACAGGCAATAACCTGTTTACTTGTACTAGATCAATAAAGGGAACTTATTATAAATATTCAGAGGATAATCTGATACCTAATTAAAAGTGAAAATAATGATGAGTTTTATCAAAAGTTAATGTAAAAATAATAATATAGAAAATACTAAGTGACTAATGCGCTGACAATGGCACAATGGTACGACAATTTTTTAGCAGGAATCTGAATGAAAGTTATTTTTAGCTTGGCGCTTTTTTTACTCGGTACAGTACTAAGCAACTCTAGTTTTGCCGAAGAGCAAGCAGAACAATTATTTAACCAACTTAAACCCTCCCTTTTTCAAATAAAATTAATAGACAAAGCCAGTGGTGAGAAATCGTCTATTGGCTCAGGCTTTCAAATAAGTAACAACGGTATTATTGCTACTAACTATCATGTTATTTCTAGCTATGCTTTGCATCCTCAAAAATACCGAATAGAGTACCTTGACGGTCAGGGAAATACTGGTGATTTATCATTAAAAAGCGTGGATGTAATCAATGATCTAGCGTTAGTTAGACGTGATGTTGCACAAGAAACGCCTTATTTTCAATTATCGAAAGCATCGCCACATAAAGGCGAGCAACTCTTCTCACTAGGCAACCCTCATGACTTGGGTATGATTGTTGTGCCCGGTACTTATAATGGTCTGAAAAGAGAGTCGTTTAATGATCGTATTCATTTTACGGGTTCAATTAATTCAGGAATGAGCGGTGGCCCCGTGGTAAATAAGGAAGCGGAAGTTGTTGGTATTAATGTCGCAACGTCAGGTAACTCTATTGGTTTTCTTGTACCACATGACAAGTTAGTCGCACTATATAATAGCTTTTTAAACACACCACCGAATAGTATTGAACAACAAATGACTGCACAATTAATGGCGAGTCAAAATAAATTAATAGAAGCTATTTTAAGCAGCACATGGCAAGAAAAGCAGCTTGGTGAAGCCGCTATTATTCCTATCATTGATGTCCCTTTTATTCGTTGCTGGGGAAATTCAAATGCAGATAAAGCGGATGCGTTAATTTTAACGGCTGTCGCTAATTGCTCTTTAGATGAAAATACGTATATTTCATCTAACTTCTTTACCGGCACCATGGAAATTGAATTTAGAACGATGCAAGCGAAAGATATTAGCACTAATAAGTTTTATCACTTGTACCAACAACAAATTGCTCATGCCAATGCAGGCAATAGAGCTGATAAAGAAAATGTTACTGAATTCCAATGCCACGATGATTTAGTAATGCCCGATAATCAAGTGATTAACAATAAAACAGTCTTTTGTACTCGTGCTTATAAAAAGTTTCCTGATTTATACGATGTCCTTTATTTAGCTGCTTCCGTAGATAAGAATCAACAAGCAATCGTTAGCCACTTTACGATAGCGGGGGTTAGTCAACCCAATGCATTAGCCTTTACTCGCCAATTTATGGAGGCTGTATCATGGAAGTAGCAACAAGAGATATGCCTGAACCAGTTATTGACAATGATGAAATAATACAAAATCAAGCGCTTATAGAAAAGATACAAGACAGTGAAATCATCATTGAAGAAATTAGTCGCAATCATAAATTACTGCACAGACACAGGTTAACAAAACCACAAATACACATAGGCCGTGATTACCATAATGACATTATCCTAGATGATCCACATATTTGCCCTAGTCATATAAGTATCAATGAAATAGATGGTCAATGGAAAATTACAGATAATCAAACATTGAATGGCTCTTACCTTGAAAATAAAGCTCAAAATAAGCGACCAGCACATGATCACATAATCAATGACGGTGACATTATTACCTTAGGGAAGAGTCAATTAAGAATATTGTTTAATCATCATCCCGTTGAAGCAACATTGCCTTTTAGCCCTTTTGAAAGTTTTATTAATTTAATGCGCCACCCTATTGTGCTGTTATCAAGCCTCATTTTATTTACCTTAATTGCTGGTAACGTGTTTTATCTCAATACCTCAAAAGAAGTTAATTTTAGTCAATTGTTAGTGCCAACTATTGGCATGACGCTCGGTTTTGCTTTATGGCCTGCTGGGGTCGCTTTAGTATCTTACTTGACTAAACATGAAACGCGAATAATGGCGCAAATAGGGATAAGTTTTGCTTTTTTCAATATCATGTGGCTTAGCGACTTCTTAGAAGGCTTTGTTAAATTTAACAGCACGAGTGACTCGCTAGCTTCTTTGATGATTGTATTGATTTCTATTGTCTTAGCGTTTAGCTTATTTTGGCTTAATAGTTATATTGGTTTCCATATGTCAGCAAAACGACGAATAGTGGTTGCTGCAAGTATGACCTTATTATTATTTGGTGGTAGCTACATAGTGCAATACAGCAATAAGCCTGATTTTGATCCAAGACCACAATATAATGCAACGATTATGATGCCAAGCTTTCTAATTTCATCAAGTGCCAGTGGGGATGATTTTATTGAAGATAGCAGTAAGTTATTTGATAAAACAAAGCAGGAAGCACTTAAAGAATAGTACTGTTGAGGCTTTTCAGCTAACTTTAAAAGTATAAACCTAAGAAATACAAGCTTAAAAAGTAAAAGCTTTAGAATACACTAGCCACTTTTTATATTACTAAAAGTGGCTAGTAAAAGTAGCTAGTGTTAGCGCTTAACGCAATATCATAAACAACCCATTAAGGGCGAGGAATAAAACCTACAGCATCATACACTGATGTTAATACTTTGTTGGCGCGAAGCGTTGCTTTTTCAGCGCCACTTTTCATTACTTGCTCAAGAAAAGCTTGGTCTGCACGGTATTGATGAAATTTAGTTTGAATTGGCTCTAACATAGCAACAACAGCGTCAGCCACATCACCTTTTAAATGGCCATACATTTTATCTTCATAGTCAGGTACTAAACTATCAATTGATTTGCCTGTAGCACATGAAAGTATCGATAATAAATTTGAAACACCCGGTTTTTCTTCCAAATTATAATAAATGTTAGCCTGCTCGTCAGAATCTGTCACTGCACGTTTAATTTTCTTAGCAACTTTTTTAGGGTCTTCTAAAAGACCAATAAAATTACCAGGATTAACATCTGATTTAGACATTTTTTTACTTGGCTCTAATAAACTCATCACCCGAGCGCCATGTTGAGCAATAAAGGGATCGGGTACCGTAAAAATGTCACCATAAATATTATTAAAACGTGTCGCAATGTCACGTGCTAATTCTAAATGTTGCTTTTGATCATCGCCAACAGGTACGCTATCAGCGCCATATAATAAAATGTCTGCAGCCATTAATACCGGATAAGTAAATAAACCTGAGTTCATGTTCGCTTCAGATTTTTGTGACTTATCTTTGTATTGCGTCATACGATTCAATTCACCCATTTGGGTATAACAATTTAGCACCCAGCTTAATTGCGCATGTGCAGGTACATGTGACTGGATAAAAATGGTGCTTTGCTCAGGGTCTACTCCACACGCTAAGTACAATGCTAGGCCGTCTAAGGTCGCTTTACGTAAGTCTTCTGCCTTAGGTCGAACCGTAATTGCGTGTTGATCAACCAACATATAATAACATTCGTGGCTAGATTGCATATCGACCCATTGCTTTAATGCGCCTAAATAGTTACCAATAGTTAATTCGCCAGATGGCTGACAGCCACTTAGTACAATAGGTTTACTCATGATGTTCCTTAAATAAAGCTAGAGTACGCCTCTAGCCATTTTGTTATGTATGATTTTTTGTTCTCGATTTACACTTTTGCTAGTTCAGCACGCATAGCATCAATAGCTACTTTGTAATCGGGTTGTGAGAATATTGCACTACCCGCAACAAACATATCTGCACCAGCTTTAGCAATGTCAGCGATATTATCAGCTTTCACGCCGCCGTCGACTTGTAAACGAATATCTCTACCACTTGCGTTAATTTTTTCTTTCACTAAACGTAATTTGTCTAATGTTGTTGGGATAAAAGATTGTCCACCAAACCCAGGATTAACTGACATCAATAAAATCACATCAAGTTTGTCCATAACAAAATCTAAACACTGTAAAGGGGTTGCTGGATTCAATACTAAACCCGCTTTACAACCATGATCTTTTATCAGTTGTAAGGTGCGATCAATATGATCACTCCCTTCTGGATGGAAAGTAATGATATCTGCACCTGCTTTAGCAAATTGAGGAATTAATGCATCAACTGGCTTTACCATTAAATGTACATCAATAGGTGCGGTTATACCGTAATCACGCAATGACTGACAAATCATTGGCCCGAACGTTAAATTAGGCACAAAGTGATTATCCATAACATCAAAGTGCACAACATCAGCACCCGCAGATAAAACTTTAGCAACATCATCACCCAAACGAGCAAAATCGGCAGATAAAATAGAAGGTGCAATTAGAAAAGAAGACATAATATATGCTCAATCAGAAAAATTATCAGTATTATACCCAAGCCATTTAAAAATACGAGTATCAACCCTAACGTGAGCTAAATGAAATGATGCACATCATTAGTACAAACAAGCCTGCCGCGCACCAATTTAGTGCACTTATTAAAAGTTAACATATTTAGTAAAACAAAAGAGTAAAATGTAACCAACGGATAAATAAGAATTTTAATAATAAAAACTCACTATTTTTCATACGGGCATCATCTTTGCAAAATAATTAGCAGTTTAAACTTAATAATAATATAAAATATAAAATATAAAGGGATAAATATGAAAAAATCAATTTTAAATATCGCACTCACAACAATTTTAGCTACATCAGCTATGGTTTCTACTTCAGCCTCAGCGGTTGAAGGTTTAAGCGCTAATGTTGCTGCAACCTCGAATTATTTATGGCGTGGTTTAGAGCAAACAAATGGTGATTCAGCTATTTCAGGTGGTATTGATTATGCCGCTGATTCAGGTTTCTATGTTGGTACATGGGCCTCGAATGCTAGCTGGGCTGACGGCATGACTTATGAGCTAGATTTCTATGCTGGTTTTGGCGGCGCGATTTCTGAAGATGTTTCATATGATGTTGGCTTTATTTATTACGCATACCCTGATGAAACTACTGGTGATGCTGACTTTTCTGAAGTATACGGTAGCATTTCATTCCAAGCACTAACCCTTGGTGTTTCAGTATTAACATCTGGCGAAGGCGCTGATGCTGGTGATACTATTTATGCTAGTGCAGATTATGCAATTGCGTTACAAAATGACGCTGAAGTTAATTTACACATTGGTTCATATAGTGGTGATTGGTTAGCTGAAGATTCAATTGACTACGGTGTAAGTATCTCAAAATCAGGCTTCACTTTCGGTGCTTCTGCAACTGATTTAGATGGCGCTGCAGGCGATGTAAAAGTATACGTTGCTTACGCGATTGATATTGATTTATAAGCTTAAAGTTTAAAAAACACTAAGAAACTAAAAAGCGCTAATTGCCTACATAAGCAATTAGCGCTTTTTAGTTATAAAGCTGAGCATTTTCTCATTTATGGAATTTGCTAGATATTGTTGCTTTATTGCACTATAGTTTTATTACTCATTCATTTAACTTCGAGTAATCGATGTCAGATAAAACATCATCAATGAAAAACACCTTTAAAAGTGTAGCTGCGGCATTCTTTGGGGTGCAAAGTAATAAAAATCGAGAAAATGATTTTTCTCAAGGAAAGCTAAGCCACTTTATCATTGTAGGGGTTATTAGCGTTGTGATTTTCATTGCCGCTTTACTGGTGATTGTTAACTTAGTTATGCCAACCAACTAACCAGCATTCTAGCTTGATGATAATGCTATATACCTGCATAAAAGTAGGAAAAATATCAGGTTATTTATATAACGCTAAGATCTCTTGTACCTTAATTCTACCTTGTCCCTTCTGGCTTATTGAACGCTGCACTTGAAACAACTTCTTTTTCGTTGCCCCTTTGTAGAGTTCACGAGTAAAGTCGACATAATGATTTGATATCAATGTGGGAATATTTCTCTTCTGCGCTATTTTAGCGTAATCAACTAACCGTCTTTGATCTTCATCTGTAAATGAATTTCCGGCATAGGCAGTGAAATTTGACGTTGGGTTAATTGGTGAATAAGGAGGATCGCAATAAACTACATCACTCACATTTAGCTGTGTGAATGCTGTTTCGAAGTCACCTTGAATAAATGTTGCTCTTTGGGCTTTTTCAGAAAAGTATTCTAGCTCGGCATTTGGAAAGTATGGATGCTTATATCTGCCAAAAGGAACATTATAACCGCCACTTTTATTGTAACGACATAACCCATTATACCCATGTCTATTTAAGTATAAGAATAATAGTGAACGTTCGTATGGATCAGTAGATTGATTAAATTGGGTTCTTAATTGGTAGTATTTCTCTGAATCATTGTTATCGCCAGTAAAAAAACGCTGCGCATCAGCAATAAATGCCGCTGGTTGATTTTTAATGATATTAAACAAGTTAATCAGATCTTTATTCATATCTATTAGAAGATATTCATCAAAATCTAAGTTCAAGAATACTGACCCGCCGCCCACGAAAGGTTCAACTAGGCGTGTTTTACCTCTTTTAGGTAATAGGCTAGCAATTTCATGTACAACTTTTTTTTTCCCACCAGCCCATTTTAAGGCAGATCGCATTCCAGCTAGTGATTGAGCTTTAGTCACAAAAGAGACCTATGAGTTAATAGTAGCTAGAGCTAACATAGATATTTACCGAGAAGTAGATTGTATATCAGTTTTCAACGTTTTTTAAAATAGAAGTATCGAGTCTACTTTAAAAATGCACAATGTTTGTTGCTCATGCTCGCCTGAATCATATACGTTTGAATAGGCAACCAATAAAAATGAAAGGCAATTGTATCTTGATTTAACCTTTAACGATATTCATTTTTATTTATAATACTGTGATTAAAGTAAAGCTTAACGATTATTAATTTCAGCTTTCACAAGCGCGAGATCTTTAATCCATACCCCTCTATCAATAATCGCTTGTGGTAAAGTACTAATCGCATCACTAGCCTGTACTTTATTTTCAAATATCTTTGTTGTTAACACAATAAATGTCTGACCATTTAGCTTTTTTTGATAGCTAAAGTATTGCAAACTAGTGTGTGCCTTCATAAACCTTTTTAACAATGTTAAGTCAGTAAACCCTACAATTTGCACTACATAACCTGCTGGAGAATTTAAATAATAATTCGGCGTTAACGCCAAAGGTAAAGTAACCTCTGTAGATTTACTCTCAATTTTTTTTGTCACTAACTTAGGTTTTGTTTTAGCTACTGTTGTTTTATCCGAAGCATTTTTTACATTTAAAGGTGCTAGTTTTTCTCCGGTTACGACTTCACCTTTATTGGTAGCTTCAGCTAGATCGAGTGCTTGTAATATATCCCCTGTTTGAGCTGAGCTATTTTCACTTTCAATTGGTGTTAACTGCTGTCCCAACAAAGCGGCCTGTATATCTACAGATGTCGCAAGCGCATCAACTTGTGCAGATACTATAATATTACTATCTATCAGTGCTAGTTGGTTACTCAGTTGCTCTGACGTTGGTATGGTTACTTTATTGTTAGCATTCGTCTTTGGTAATTGAGATAAACTGAAATTATCGTAATTAATGAGTACAAACCAAGATAATCCGATAAGTGCACTAATAACCAGCGTGATTGTTGCTACTTTCAACCAAAACTTATTAGTGAACATTGCATTTTTACTGTTGAACTTAGCATGATCTAGCGGAAATAACTGTCCTGATTTTGCATCAATTATCGCCAATTTATTTTTGAAAATACTTCTATTCGTTGCTACGTTTTGCGCAGCTTGCTCATTGCCAAATAATGCTACATTAATTTTACTTTTGGTTTTATTAGCTATGTCAACTAGTTGGCAAAGTTCGTACTTCATTTGTAAAGATAAAGCGTGCGCATGCTCAACAACAATGGTGATATTTTCTTTACTTTGTTTACTTAACGTTAAAAGGCTAACGGCAAGTGATTTTTCAGGATCAAATAAGATATTAGAAAAAAGCTGCTCAATAAAACGGCAACGCATTTGAATGTCATTTAATTTAGATGAAGCAGAAACAAAAGCAACATTGGTTTCTTGTGGTGATTTATCTTTAGATAGGTTACTTAAAAATTGACGCGCAGCTTGTGAGTATGCCACGGCATCATTATCAACAATCAAAACAGCTTGTTTTGAAAAACGTTGAATATATTCAATACGTGCACTAACACTTATTGACGTTACTGCTGGCTCAGTATTTAATTTCATTGATACTATACTAGCTTCATCTATATTGGTGTGTGCTGCTGCCGACATACTCAACCCTTGCTACAATTACTATACCTAAAACGATGTGGTTTTAGGTACAACTAAAAAATTATAGAATTTGTTGAAGTATCTCTTGCGTAATGTCATCACGAATTTCTGATTTACCTATCGCAGTAGGCACAATAAAACGTAATTTTCCGCCAATATTTTTCTTATCTCGGCGCATATGACGAACAAAATCATTACAAGTCATGGTCTCTGGCGCTTGTAACGGTAAATCAAACGCTTTAATAAGTGATTCTATTCGACAAAGTTCTGACACTTCAAGCAAATTCATTGCTACTGCTAACTTAGCAGCAAGTACCATGCCAGTAGCAACGGCTTCACCATGAAGCCAGTTACCATAACCTTGCTCGGCTTCAATAGCATGACCAAAAGTATGACCTAAGTTGAGTAAAGCACGAATACCCGCTTCAGTTTCATCATTAGCAACAATGTCTGCTTTACACTGACAGCATCTTTCGATCATTTCAGCTAACAATGTTTTATCACCGGCTTTTATTAACGAGATATTGTTTTCTAGCCAAACAAAGAAGTCATAATCACCTAATATACCGTATTTAATTACTTCGGCCATACCTGCATTAAACTCGCGAACAGGTAAGGTAGCTAAACTGTTAATATCAATAATAACGGCTTTTGGTTGATAAAAAGCACCAATCATATTTTTACCCAACGGGTGATTAACCGCTGTTTTGCCACCAACAGATGAATCTACTTGAGATAATACTGTTGTTGGTACTTGGATAAAGTCGACACCACGTTGATAAGATGCTGCGGCAAAGCCGGTAATATCACCGATAACACCACCACCTAAAGCAATTAGGGTAGTATCTCGACCATGTTCATTTTTTAATAGGTGAGACATGATGTGTTCGAAATTTGCTAAACTTTTTTCAGCTTCACCATCAGGTAAAATAATTTCGTCAACATCAAAGTTAGTCAGTTTACTTTTGATTTTTTCAAGATATAAAGGTGCGACAATCGTATTGGTAACAATACAAACTCGTTTCCCTCTAATATGATCTGAAAATAACTTTTCATTTTCAAATAAACCAGAGTCGATATAGATAGGATAGCTTCGAGCACCTAAATCAAGATTAAGAGTGGGCATAGTAGGGTTACCTGATCGTTTTGCTGGGATAAAGCCACCTATCAGTGGCTTTGGCTTTAAAACAGAAAAGAAAAGCTATGTTAACTAAAAGTCTAAACGCTCTATAATTTTATGAGCTACAACTTTAGCACTTTGGTCATCTGTTTTAATGACAACATCGGCTATTTCTTCATATAAAGGATTACGCTCAACAGCCAAGTTTTCTAAGACTGTACGCGGTTCTTCTGATGTTTGCAGTAAAGGACGACGACGATCTCTTTGTGTACGAGCAACTTGTTTATCAATAGTAGTCTCTAGATATACAACAATACCGCGAGCCGATAGACGGTTTCTCACTTGCATGCTGATAACAGATCCACCACCTGTTGCTAAAACAATACCTTGTTTTTCGCTTAAGTCCTCAATAACACCTTCTTCTCTTTTGCGAAATCCTTCTTCGCCTTCAAGATCAAAGACCCAAGCAATATCTGCTCCGGTACGACGTTCAATCTCTTGATCAGAGTCGAAAAATTCAAGATGTAGCCTGTCTGCAAGCTCTCTTCCTATAGTGCTTTTACCTGCACCCATAGGGCCAATAAGGAAAATGTTACGTTTTTCTGCCATTAGATTTACTTAATACTCATTTGTTACAGGTATACCAAAAGGATAATACAGCAGCAGCCATATACCTTTCGATGTCATAGAGGTCTCCCTCGGAAATTTCAAGGGCGTAATTATCGCAATTGTTCGGGTAGGATTGCAAGCAACATTATTAGTAAGTCAGACAAAAAAGCCTAACTTACTCACATTAACATACCTAAAAGTGTTCTGTCACAATGCGTGGCGTCACAAAAATGAGTAATTCTTTTTTCTCATTAAATTGACTAGTATTTCGAAATAACCAACCAAAATAAGGAATATCACCTAATACTGGTACTTTAGAGACTGAGCTTATGATGGATTGTTGGTATATTCCACCCAGTACGATAGTTTCACCGTTATTAACTAATACTTGTGTGCCGATTCGCTGTGTATCAATCGCCGGTGCTGTTCCACTTTGTACCGTAGAGATAGTATCTTGCGTAACCACTAAATCTAAAATAATTTTATTGTCTGGTGTGATATGTGGTGTAACCGTTAAACTTAATACAGCTTTTTTAAATTGTGTTGACGTAGCACCACTAGATGCAGCTTCTTGGTAAGGTATTTCAACACCTTGCTCAATATACGCTTCTTTTTGATTAGCAGTAGTTATACGCGGGCTAGCAATGATTTCACCTTTGCTTTCTTGCTCCATCGCACTCAGCTCAAGATCTAATATCGTTCCATCGGCTAAGCGAGCGACTTGAAATGCTAAAGCGCCGGCAGGGCTCGCTACAGGTAGATTAACATTTAATCTATCGGCTAAGACAGGTACATTACCAACGCCTGTATTAGTGGCAATATTATTAGAAACAGATGTTCCCTCTAATGACCCTGATGTTCCATACTCACCATCAGTATTAGTTACCCCCCAACGTATACCCAGTTCTTCATTAATATTATCTTTAACTGTTACCATGCGTGCTTCAATGATAACTTGACGTACTGGTATATCTAGAATATTTACCATACGCTTAATGTCTTCAATGCTTTTGGTAGTATCTCGAATAAGTAATGTATTAGTACGTTCATCTACTGACACACTACCTCGTTCAGAGAGAATACTGGTATCTTCATTTTTAATTAATTCAGCAAACTCTACTGCTTTTGCATAATTAATTTGTACATATTCAGAATACAAAGGGGCCAACTCTTCTACTTGCTGCTGCGCGAGCAAGTTTTTAGCTTCTCTTTCTGCTAATTCATCATTAGGCGCTACCATCAAGATATTACCTTGCATACGCTTATCTAAGCCTTTTACTTTCAAGATAATATCTAAGGCTTGATCCCAAGGTACACCGTCTAAACGTAGGGTAATATTTCCTGCAACGGTATCACTAGTAATTAGATTGAAGTCATTATAATCAGCAATGATTTGTAATACAGTGCGTACCGGAATATCTTGAAAATTAAGTGAAATTGCTCGGCCTGTAAATTCATCATTATCTGATAGATAACCTAGCGGTTTCTTCTCTTTTTCTTTAATGGATAGTACAAATAGCTTGCCTTGTTGCTTATGCTTAAAAGTAAAATGAGTATCTACATCAATAACTAAACGCGCATTGCGCCCATCTTTAAATGTTTCAATATTTGAAACTACTGTACCAAAGTCAGTAACATCAAGCTTATAAAGCAAGTCTTCAATGATACGAGTATTGTGAAACTCAACATTTACTTTACCTAACTTATCATTAACATCAACGGCGACCATGCTATCTTTTAGGTAGATTAATACTTCAGCAGTTTTATCTTCACCCAAACGGAAATCAAGCGATTCAATTTGATTAATGAATTGCTCTCCCGCAGGGTTAAGTGTTTCAACAATATTTGCTGACTGACCGTAATTAAGTGTTATAGAAAACTCATTACCATTAGAAGCAACATCAAATACTGAGAGCTTATCTAAATTTATTGTTGCTACAACATTTCCAGAAGCGTTATCTAGCGTAATATTAGTAACACCAGCATGATTAATTAACGTCTCTTGTAAGCTGGGATCAAAAGCATCAGCAGAAAATTTAATTTTCACAAAAGCAGGCGTCATTGAGGTCTCAACAACAGGTAAAGAATGGATCTCTGTAGAAAACTCAAATACTAATTCAATTTGGTCACCTTGAATTGTATTGTAAGATATACTTTTTAATTGAGTACCTGTAGCTTCTGCAGCATTGATACTGAAGGATAGAATAACAAATATTAATAAGGTTAAAGAAGCCAACCAGCTATAACTTAAATTAACTAATTTTGCGCAGATTTTATTATTTTTCATTTTATTCGATAGCATTATTATTCCCTACTATTTCGATCCAGGTTGCGCAATTTTAATTATTGTTTCACGCTCTACCCAACAGCCAGCACCATCTGGTGTTAATTCTAATAATTTAACACTTTGATCTGTCACTTCAGTAATACGTCCATCATACAAACCTAAATAATTACCAATGGATACTCTATGTAAAGTAAAATCGGAAGCTTCCATTAAAGCCCAAATCACACCATTATCCCCCATAGTACCGCGCATTTTAAGCACGCCTAAGGCAAAATTTTCTAACGGTTGTTTACGACGTCTAGGATCAGGACTTAGACAACCGGTGATTTGTTGAACTTTTTGTTCCAGTGCTTCAGGCTCTGGTAATGAAAATGGACTTCTTAACTCAAAGGCCGAGTAATCATAATGATTAAATGGCTTCACTTCTGGCATTGGCTCTATGTAACTTGTCGTTGCAGCTTTAACCTCATCCATATGAACACTAAGATCACTGGTGTCATCATAACAACCGCCAAGAATAACTAAAACAATTAAAATTAATATTCTCATTGTTAGTTAACCTCTTGTTCTTGATAGCGATAGGTTTTAGCTTCCATCGTTAAGTTAAGTATGTCCGAATCATTATTTGTTTTAATAATTTCAATTTTAAAATTATGCAAAGTCACAATTCTAGGTAATCCGGCTATTTTACTTACGAAGCTTCCCAATGAATGGTAAGGACCATTGACCTCAATATCGATAGGCAATTCAATATAAATTTCTTTACTGATTTCTGGTTGCCATTCTAATTTAACAAACTCTAAACCGCTTGTTGTTCCTATAAAGGTTATATCGTCTAACAAGCCAGGTATTTCATAACTATTAGGCAAGCTTCTTAATTGATTAGCAAAAATACCTTCTGCTTCAATCATTTGCGCTCTAAACAAGTCTAAATTTGCTGCAACATGATACTTGGCTTGATATGACTGCTTTAACGTTATTTCTTCAGCTTGAACCCGTTTTAGTTGATCTATTTTACCGCTTACTAAACCAATATAGCCTAAAAAGGCCACCATAGATGCTAAAAATATAATCAAGACGAGCTTTGGTGCGAAAGGCCATTGCCCAATATTTTCTAGGTCAAGGTTTTCGAATTGCTCTTTATCAAAATTCACTTACCACCTCCAGCCTGATTACCAAGGGAAGCGTCGTCAACTAAACCTTGAACTTTCACTCTCATTTTAAAGCTGCTCAAGAGTTTTGATGAGTCATCGTCAGAGGTAATAGACTCTGGTGTTGCATCAGTAAATAAGTCTGATAACTCAATCGCTCGAATCATATTGGCTAAGTGATTATTTGATTCACTTTTTCCTATAATCTCTATGCTATTACCTTGTTTATCTAATTGAGTAATATAAATACCATTCGGGATGATTTTTGCTATTTCATCAAGAATTTGTGTTCCAACATTTCTGCTGCGTTGTAACTGTTCAATAACATCAATACGCTTTTTTAGTGCTGCTTTTTTGTCATTTAATGTTCTAATTTCAGCAATTTGTATATCTAGCTGTTGAATCTCATTTTTTAAAAACTGATTACGTGTTATTTGACCATCGACACGAGCTTGAAAATATAAATTAACAATAAATATTAATGCAAATGCAAATAATGCGACGGCAGCTAATAGTGTGAAGAATTCTTTTTGCTTTGCTTTAAGCGCTTCTTCTCGCCAAGGAAGGAGATTTATATATGCCATGGTGTAAAACTCCTTAGCGCTAAGCCAGTAGCTACTGTTAATTGCGGTGCTATTTTAACAAGCTTTTCTTGATCTATCGATTGCCCTAGTGTCATTTCATGAAAAGGATTAGCAATGATAGTATGTACACCAAGCTCTTCAGTTAGGAGACTTTCTATCCCCTCGATAGACGCGGTTCCACCGGAAACAAGTAAGTAATCAACTTTTTTTATGCCACTTGACGTTAAAAACATTTGAATTGCCCGACGTATTTGTTGCATAAGTATTGTTTGAAAAGGGGCTAATACTTCAAAAGTATAACTAGGTGGTAGCTCATTCTTTATTTTTGCGTCTTCAGCTTCTTCGAAAGTTTTGTTGTAATAGGAAACTATGGAACGTGTATATTGTTCGCCACCAAACTTTTGATCGCGGCTATAAAGGTGCTTACCTGCTTTAGTCACTGAAAATAGCGTCATGGTAGCGCCTATATCCACTATCGCAACCGTTTTATCTAAGGCATCTTCTGGCAATTGTGATATGCATAAATCTTGAGAGCGACTTATGGCATATGACTCAACATCAATCACTTTAGCGAAAAAGCCTCCTACTTCTAATGCCTCGACTCTTGCTTCAATAGACTCTGTACGTGCAGCACTTAGTAGTACATTAACTTTACTGGGATCTGACTCATTTACTTCTAACGTTTCAAAATCTAAACTAACTTCATCTAAAGGATAAGGAATTAAGCTATCCGCTTCTATTTCAATTTGACTAGCGAGTTCTTCTTCATTAAGTGATACATCCATATAAATAATTTTAGTAATCACTGTTTGACCTGAAACAGCAGCTGCCGCTTCTTTTGCTTTCATTGGTATGCTTTGTCGTATTTTCGCAATAACATTACCAACAGCTTCAATATCTTGAATTTCACGATCAACTACTGAACCACGTGCCATAGGCTCTATAGCAAAATCTTCTAAAATATAGCCTTCACTACCCTGGCTGAGTAAAACAGCTTTAACAGCATGAGATCCAATATCAATCCCCACCATCATCGTTGTTTTCTTTTTCCATAGATTATCTAGCATAACAACCCGTTATATTCTTTATTGAAATTATTTTAGACATATTTTCACATAAATACATTTATTACATGGTTTTACAAGATATACTAGTATTATCTGACAATTTTTACCATAAATAGAGTGATTGTAGTGTTTTCTGTATCTAAAATTATTAAATCAGTTTTAGCTTTGTTCTTTATCGGTATTTTAAGTATCGTTATATTGTATTTAACCTTACGAAGTGAATTACCTGACATCAATTATCTAGAGGATGTGCAATGGCAAACGCCAATGCAGATCTATAGTAATGATGGATTATTGATTTCACAATTTGGTGAAAAGAAACGCATACCTTTAACATTTGATGAAATCCCTCAGCAATTAATTGATGCCCTACTAGCAACTGAAGATGACAGATTTTACTTTCATTTTGGCGTTGACCCGATAGGCATGGGACGTGCAATATTAGGCAAGCTTACAGGTAATGATAAAGGCGGCGCGAGTACAATAACGATGCAAGTCGCTCGTAACTTTTTCCTCACCCGAGAAGTTACTTATACTCGTAAAATTAGAGAAATATTTTTATCTTTTCATATTGAAAGTTTATTAACTAAAAATGAAATATTAACCTTATACGTTAACAAAATCCCTTTAGGTCATCGATCTTTTGGTTTTGGTGCCGCGGCTCAAGTCTATTATGGTAAAGAGCTAAATCAACTTAGCTTAGCGCAAATAGCTGTTTTAGCCGGCTTACCTAAAGCTCCTTCAAATTATAACCCTATCAGTCGACCTGATCGTGCCCAAATTCGCCGTACTACCGTATTACAGCGAATGTTAGTTAGTGGATATATAACAGATGAAGAATATCAACAAGCTAAATCAGCACCAATAACAGGTAAACCTCATGGTGCGGAAATAGAACTAAATGCACCTTATGTTGCTGAAATGGCTCATAAAGAAATGATAGAAAGGTATGGTAAAGAACAAGCTTATACCAGTGGTTTTAAAGTTTTTACTACCGTTACCAACAAATTACAAGCAGCTGCTCATAAAGCGGTAATCGATAATTTATTAAGTTATGACCAACGACACGGTTATCGTGGCGCTATTAACTCTCTGCGACCTAACTTAGCTGAAAATACAACGAGTAATAAAAGTAAATCTTCACAAAAGATTGTTCCTTTAACTGACAACGAAATATCAACTGCACTTGACAGTATTCACTATTATCAAGCACTCGTTCCTGCTGTTGTCACTAAAGTAGATGATTTAGAAGTTAGTATTACTTTACGCAATAATCAGCAAGCAATTATTCCTTGGGCAGGTATGGCTTGGGCACGTCCATTTATTAATGATCAAAAACAAGGTATTCCCCCAAAAAATGCACATGAAATTTTTCAATATGGTGATATTATATTAGTAACCGCGCTTTCAGGGAATGAATATAGACTGAGTCAATTACCGATTGCCAGTGCCGCTATGATTTCAATATCTCCAGATAACGGCGCAATAAAAGCGGCCGTGGGCGGTTTTAGCTATAAGCAAAGCCAATTTAATCGAGTTACCCAAGCGAAACGTCAAGTTGGTTCAAATATTAAACCTTTTATTTATTCTGCTGCTTTGGAAAAAGGTTTTACGCTTGCTTCACTCATTAATGATGCCCCGATTAATCAATGGGATAGAAGTACCGGCGTTGTTTGGCGTCCGAAAAATTCACCTGAAACCTATGTTGGCCCGATAAGAATGCGATTAGCATTAGCTCAATCAAAGAATGTTATTGCCGTGAGGTTATTAAAAAGTATCGGCTTAGATGATGCTATAAACCATCTTTCTTCTTTCGGCTTTGCTCCTGATGACTTACCCCGTAATGAATCATTAGCGTTAGGCTCTGCTTCATTAACTCCGATAGAAGTGGTTACTGGTTTTGCTACATTTGCCAATGGTGGCTATTTAATTGAGCCTTATTTAATAGATCGTATTGAAACAGCAGATGGCGAAGTTATTTTTCAAGCTAACCCTGTTTTAGCCTGTGATCCTTGTGAGTTAAACAATACTCTTCCTGAATTAAATGAAGACTATTTAGAAAATACTGAGATAGCAGGCGACAATATTGCGAATGATGATGACTTTATGTCTTTAAATTCACTAGATGCGCTTGAAGAGGATGCTTTAGATAATGCAACTATGCCACCTCAAATAATATCAGCTCCTCGCGCTATTTCAGAACAAAATGCCTTTTTGATCACAGAAGCGCTTAATAGTGGTATTTGGGGAGCTGATTGGTCAGCTGAGAACCCTTGGCAAGGAACAGGCTGGCGTGCTAGAACATTAAAACGCAAAGACATTGCCGGTAAAACAGGTACTACGAACGAAGGTAAAGATGCTTGGTTTTCTGGATTTTCGCGACGCTTAGTTACAACATCTTGGATAGGCTTTGATGATCCAAGCCGTAACTTAGGTAGATCAGTATACAATAGCAACTTAGGTAAGAACCAAATAACAGGTACTGAAGCGGGTGCTAAATCAGCACAACCAGCTTGGATAAACTTCATGAAGGTAGCGTTAGACGATATTGATTTTGAACCTTTTGAACCGCCTGCTGGTATTGTTTCTGTTCGCATTGATAAAGCAACAGGTAAACTCAGTAGTAATACGAGTAAAAGTAGTTTATTTGAATATTTTCAAGTAGGTACTGTGCCAACTGAATATGTCAGTGAAGATAATAGTATTGATATTTTTCAGAATAATGACGTTATAAAAAAAGAAGAAGCTGAAGAGCTATTTTAAATAGAGATTAACAACAAGGTAAGCTTGTTGTTAATCTATTGAAGCTGAGCTAAGTCATTGTCTTAATGGCCTTAATGGCTTAGCTCAGAATATAGTAGTTACTTACGCTTACCATACTTATTTTTTGTACGTGTTAGCATGCGTGCTATTTCAAGTATATCGGGAGAAATATCGTCCGCCCCATCTTTTATTAATTTACTTACATCACCTGATGAAAATAATGAGCCTCGTTCAGACTTTACTCCTAACGATCTAACGTAATCTTTTGTTTTACCTGTACTTCCCGTATCAATATACTTAAAGACAACTTGTTCATTAAAGTTTTGAGGTTCTTTTTTTAGGGTAGCAACTTGTTCTGTTAAAGCGACTATTTCCGCCTCTAACGTGTTAATTAATTCAGCGATATTTGAAGATGATGTCATGGGTTATGTAACTCTTTTAAAGATTAACTGAGCAGATGTGGGTATTGTACAATGAATAGGAGTAGGTATATAGCTTATACCTACTTTTCAAAACGAGGTGAAATTAAATCTCTTTAATGAAGACTTTAGATTTACGCTGAAAGTTATATAGTTTTTGTTTACCTTCAGGTAATTTATCCATAGGTTGCTCAATAAAACCTTGCTCTTGAAACCAATGACCACTGACCGTTGTTAAGACAAAAATAGAAGAGAGTTCTTGTTGTTTAGCCTCTTCTTCTAAAGCCGTAATTAAACGCCCACCCCGATTTCCTTTACGATAATCTGGATGAATAGCAACACAAGCAACTTCACCCATTTTTGCATCTGGATAAGGGTATAGCGCGGCACAAGCAATAATCATGTCTTCTTTTTTAAGCACTATAAATTGGTTTATTTCAACTTCAAGTAATTCACGAGAACGTTTAACCAACACCCCTTCAGCTTCAAGTGGAGCCAATAGATCTAATATTCCCGCGACATCATCAATGGTAGCTGTCGATAATTCTTCTTTGTGATCTTTGGCAATAAGAGTGCCTGCACCGTCACGCGTAAATAACTCTTGTAGCAACGCAGTATCACTTTGATAGCTAACGCAATGACAACGTTCAACACCATTTTCTCCGCTTTGAATAATTGCGCGAAGTAATAACTGACGAACATGGCAATCTTTATCATCAAGTAAGGTTTTAACACGACGTACACTACAGCTTTTAATCAAGATCCCAAACTCATCGAGCAAGCCTTCATCTTCTGTTAGTGTAATCAATTTATCAGCATTTAAGTTAATTGCCGTTTGTGCAGCAACATCTTCTAAGGCTAAATTAAAGACTTCACCTGTGGGTGAATAACCGATAGGTGATAACAGTACAATAGAACCATAATCTAACTGCATATTTATGCCGTCAGAGTCTATTCTACGCACCGAACCAGTGTATTTATAGTCAACACCATCACGAACACCCATAGGCTTAGCAATAACAAAATTACCGGTACTTACTCTAATTTGAGAGCCATGCATTGGTGAATTCGCAAGGCCTGTGGTGAGTAAGGCTTCTATATGCAAACGTAACGAACCAGTAGCATCTTTTACTGCGCTAAGCGTATCAGCATCAGTAACACGAATATTATTTTCCATAATTCGTTCGATATTACGTTGAGCCATACGCTCTTCAATTTGTGGCCGCGCTCCATGCACAACAACAAGTTTGACACCTAAACTTCTCAGTAATGAAATATCATGAATAATATTTGCAAAATTAGGGTGTAAAACAGCTTCACCACCAAACATTAATACGACAGTTTTGCCACGGTGAGCATTAATATAAGGTGCCGCATTTCTAAACCATTTAACGTAATTTTGATCGCTATTATTCATGTTTCATTCTTTAATTTTATATGTAAGTGCTTCAAGTAAACTCGAAGCACTGATAGTTCAAGCATGGCAGAGTCTAACTACTTACCCTGACCAAGAACATATTCCATCGCGATTTCATCAGCAGGATCTTTATCTGGTGATGGTTCACTATCTTCAATAATATTCTCAGCTAACGAGCTCTTATCAATGGCACTAAAACCTAACTTGGTGAAATAGTCAGGAATGTAAGTTAGTACAATAATTTGTTTTAATTCCATTTGATAAGCAAATTCAAGTAAGTATTGAACTAACGCTTCACCTTGTCCTTGATTTTTAGCTGGTTCATCAACTACTACAGAACGAATTTCAGCAAGACCCGTTTGATAAATATAAAGCGATGCACAACCAACAACAACACCATCAAGCTCTGCTACAACAAAGTTTTGAACATCATGAATAATGTTATCTAGCGTTCGTGGCAATATTTCGCCTTTATCCGCTTGCACATTCACTAATTGATGTATTTTATCTACATCTGACATTCGCGCTCTACGTACTGACATTGCTGCAGCTCGTTGAGCATTCAAACGTTGTTTCACTTGCTTAAGCGCTACTTTAATTTGCTGCTTACCCGGCGCACCAACAACTTGTTCATTTAAGATTTTTTCATTACCAGTCGCTAACGCTTTTTCAACTTGAGAACGTGAGGTACCACCCAGTGCTTCGCGTTTATCTAGCGTTGATTCTATTGATAAATGTTGATAAACATCTTGTTCAATTTTATCACTGAATTCTTGTAGTTGAGAAATGGTTAAATCTTCTAACGGACAACCTTCTTCAATAGCAGCCAAAACAACTTCACCAACAATATGATGCGCTTCACGGAATGGAATGTCTTTACCTACTAAGTAATCAGCAAGTTCAGTGGCATTAGCGTAACCTTGCTGAGCAGCAGCTAAAGTACGGCTTCTATTTACTTTTAAACCGTCAGCAACTAACACAGCCATTTCCATACATTCTTGCCATGTATCAAGCGCGTCAAAAAGACCTTCTTTGTCTTCTTGCATATCTTTATTGTAAGCAAGAGCCAACGCTTTCATTGTTGTTAACATACCTGTTAATGAACCAAAAACACGGCCGGCTTTACCACGAATTAATTCACATGCATCAGGGTTTTTCTTTTGTGGCATTAACGATGAGCCAGAGCTCACTAAGTCGCTCATTTCTACAAAACCTGCTTCGCCTGAGTTATAGAAAACTAAATCTTCAGCAAAACGAGATAAATGCATCATTGAAATACTAGCAGCAGCTAATAACTCAATAACGTGATCACGATCTGAAACTGCATCCAAACTATTCATCGTTGCTGTTCTAAAGCCTAAGCGGCTAGCTAGAGCATTACGATCAATTGGGTAAGCAGTGCCCGCTAATGCACCTGAGCCTAATGGCGAAACATCTAAACGATATAAAGCATCTTTTAAACGACCAATATCACGGTTAAACATTTCAACGTAAGCTAAACACCAATGACCAAAAGTTACCGGCTGAGCGCGCTGTAAATGCGTATAACCAGGTAATACGGTATCTTTTTCACGTTCAGCTAAATTCATCATCGCTTGTTGTAAATTAACAAGGGCAAATAATAATTCGCCGCCCGTCTCTTTACACCAAAGTTTTAAATCGGTAGCAACTTGGTCATTACGACTACGACCTGTATGGAGCTTCTTACCTAGATCACCTGTTTTTTCAATAAGTTGAATTTCAACCCAGCTATGAATATCTTCAGCATCTGAAAGTAAAATCTGTTTAGGATTTTCTTCCACTGATTCTTTTAATTCATTTAACGCAGCAACTAAGCGTGTTAATTCACCATCATTTAACACACCTACTTCATGAATAGCCTGTGCCCAAGCAATTGAACCGACAATATCTTGTACTGCCATGCGATAATCAACAGGTAACGAGTCGTTAAATTTTTTAAATTGTACACTCGCTTTTTCTTTAAAGCGTCCACCCCATAAGGCCATTACTACTTCTCCTGATTTTTTTTGCTTAACGCAGTAATTCTGCTTGATAAGCTAAATAAACGAATAAAACCTTCTGCATGTTTTTGGTCATAAACGTCATCAGCACCAAATGTTGCAAATTCTTCAGAATATAAAGAGTTAGGAGAACGACGTTGAGTAACTTGTGCCATCCCTTTATACATTTTAACGACTACATCACCCGTTACTTGCTCAGCAAAAGAAGCCGCTGACGCTAATTGCGCTTTAGCAAGTGGCGTAAACCAACGACCATCATAAATTACATGAGAGAATTCATGACCTACAGATTCACGATACTTAAGTGACTCTTTATCTAGAATTAATGTTTCTAAGCCTTTGTAAGCTGCCATTAATACCGTGCCACCCGGAGTTTCATAACAACCACGTGACTTCATGCCAACTAAACGGTTCTCAACGATATCAATACGGCCCACACCATGTGCTGCTGCTTTATCATTTAAGTAGACTAACGCTTCATAAGCACCAGCACCTGTTGGAGAGAAATCTTTACCATCTACAGCAACTAATTCACCTTTATCAAAACTTAAGGTTACCCGACCTGGTTCATCTGGAGCATCCATTGGATCAACAGTCATCGTCCAAACTTCTTTTGACGGCTCACACCATGGGTCTTCTAATTCACCACCTTCGTGAGAAATGTGCCATGCGTTTGCATCACGGCTATAAATTTTAGTTAATGAGGCTGCACAAGGAATATTACGTTCAGCTAGGTAATCAAGTAAGTCTTCACGAGAAACCATGTCCCACTCACGCCATGGCGCAATAACAGTAAGCTCTGGTGCTAAGGCAGCAAAACAAGCTTCAAAACGTACTTGGTCATTACCTTTACCAGTACAACCGTGACATACAGCGTCAGCACCTACTTTTAAAGCAACTTCAATATGTGCTTTAGCAATAATAGGACGTGCCATTGACGTACCTAATAAATATTGACCTTCGTATACCGCACCCGTTTTAAGAATTGGATAAATATAATCTTTAACGTATTCTTCTTTAAGATCGGCTACGTAACATTCTGAAGCGCCAGAGGCGATAGCTTTTTCTTTAATGCCTTCTAACTCTTCTGCGCCTTGACCAACATCAGCACAAAAAGCAATAACTTCACAGTTATCATAGTTTTCTTTCAACCATGGAATGATTGCTGATGTGTCTAAACCACCTGAATACGCTAATACTACTTTTTTGATTTTTTTCTTTTGAATACTCATTTGTTTGTTCTCTAAATTTGGTTAAATAGTTTGTTAATTATTTTTTCAATAACGTTAGTTAGTAAATAGGTTTACTAAAACAGCATTTTGAGCCCACATTCTATTTTCAGCTTGCTGAAAAACTACCGACATTTCACTATCAAATAGCGCTGTTGTAATTTCTTCTTCTAAATGTGCTGGCTGACAATGCATCACAATATTTGCATCGCTATTTTTCATTAAAGCATGATTGACTTGGTAAGGAGCAAAATGCGCTAATAGCTTTGCTTTTTTACTTTCATCTTCATCACCCATAGAAATCCACGTGTCCGTATAAATAACATCTTGCGGACCAATATTGTTCACATCTGTTGTGATAGTTAATTTTGCGCCAGACTCACTGGTAAGCACTCGCGCTTTTTCAATAATATCTGCCTGTGCCTCGTAGCCTACAGGAGTAACTAAAGTAAAATCTACACCTAATATAGCAGCCATTATCATTAATGAATTAGAAACATTATTACCATCGCCTACGTAGGCTAATTTAACGTTGCTTAAATCAGCAACATTCTCATTAGCAAAGAGCTCAGTCAACGTAACAAAGTCCGCTAAAGCCTGACATGGGTGGTACAGATCACATAGCGCATTAATAACAGGAACCGTTGCATGCTCGGCTAAGCCTTGAATAGAGTCATGGCTAAAAACACGTGCAACAATGGCATCAGCAAAACATGATAAGTTTTTCGCGTAATCACTTACTCGCTCGCGCTCACCTAATTTACCGTTTTGTTGCCCTAAGTAAAGTGCATGACCACCTAACTTATTAATGCCCATATCAAAACTAACATGCGTTCTTAATGACGGCTTTTCAAAAATCATGGCAACAGATTTACCAGCCAAGACTTGATTGTAATCTTCAGGATTCTTTTTAATATGAATTGCTAGCTCAATTAAGGCTAACAATTGTTGCTTATTTAACTGATCGTCAGCTAAAAAATTCGAAATTTGTAGTGACTTGCTTTGTTGTAACATAAGTTTTTCTCGATTCAATTAATCTAATACTTGCTCTACTAATATAGCGTTAATAAGTCTGCACTAATCTGCCAATATTTGCGTACCCATCCCCTGGCCACTTAACAGGCTAGGAATTTTCTCTGGCGATTGCCAACTAGCAACCGTAATACTTCGTCGTAATTGATTAGCGGCTTGTAGTGCTGCATTCACTTTTGCTGTCATACCACCAGCAATAACGCCTTGTTCAATAAGATCATTGGCTTGTGTACTGTTTAGTGATGGTAAGTATTCTCCATCACTACCTTTTACACCATTAACATCTGTTAATAGTAGTAGTTCAGCATTCAGTAACTGACAAATAGCGACAGCAGCATCATCCGCATTAACATTCACCAAATCACCATTAGCTAAACATCCAATAGATGAAACTACAGGTAGAAAATGACTGTTAAGCAGCGAATCTAATAACAAACTAGACTTAGGTATTGGTACACCTACTTCTCCTAAATCTAATTCAGATTTAGTACAAGCGATCATATCGCCATCAGCTAAAGATAGCCCAACTGCCGGTAAGTTCATGCTGCTTGCTGTGGCAACAATTGATTTATTTACAGTACCCGCTAAAGCACCACTGATTAAACCAATTTGCTCTTTTGGGGTAACACGTAAACCATGCTTTTTAACAGTAGTAAAACCAGCTTGGGCTAGCATTTCATCAACGACACAACCACCACCGTGAACTAATACCACTTTAGCCTCAGTTTTAAGGTTTACAATCACTGCTAATAACGCATCTAACGCACCAGATTTCTCCAGAATAGCTCCGCCAATTTTTATCACTAAAGGGTTGTGGTTGCTCATGTTTTAATTCTCTTATCTTTTTAATTATCGTATGCTATTTTCAATACCAAAACATTCAAAATGAACAGTGTCGTTGTGTTGGTTAAGTTATTATTAACCAATAACTGTGACCTAGTAACTACGACCTAACAAACTATATTCACTTGGTAATCCAAGCTGAATATTAAAACATTGTATAGCCTGTGAAGAAGCCCCTTTAAGTAGGTTGTCAATAGCACAACTCACCACAACAACATGCTTTTCTTGGTCAACTTGCCAATGAAGATCAGCAAAAGGTGTATGTGCTACATTACCTATTTGAGGCCAGGCATCAACAATTCTAACCAATGGTTTGTCGTTATAAGCTTGTTCGAATGCTGCATCAACTTGTTCAGCAGTAATACCCGGTTTTAGCTGCAGGGTAACAGTGGCTAGCAAACCTCTTTTATAAGGGGCTAAATGTGGATTAAAAATAACGTCCGCATTTGCTTCTTGAGAAATTTCTGGCTGATGTCTATGCTGTAAAATATTATAAGGTTTTAAACTGATTTCATTAAAGTTTGTCGCTAATGAAGCATTTCTACCTGCACCACTAACACCACTAATGCCATTCACTACAATTAATGAATTTTCAATATGAAAGTGATTGCTTGTGATAGGTTTTAAAGAAAGTAAACTTGCCGTTGGATAGCAACCAGGTACAGCAACTAAGTTGGTGTTAACAATATCATCATGTTGCCATTCAGCTAGACCATATTTAGCTTGAGATAAAGCGCTAATATTGGCATGTTCAAAGCCGTAGAATTTTGGATAGTCTTCAGCGTTTTTTAATCTAAAACCACCAGAAAGATCAAAAACCTTCACACCTGCATCAACAAATGCTTGAGCCCAATCAGCACTAAACTCATGCGGGGTGGCAAAAAATACAGCATCTAATTTTTTAGCCGTATTTACAATATTATCGTCAAACCATTGCTGAGAAAAAGACTCCAGAGGTACATCACATATCCCCTGCCAGCGACCATGTAATTCGCTAAAAAGTTTTCCACAGGAAGTAGAGTTTTCTGACACAACGAGATGTTGTATTGAAACTTTATCGTGTTGGCCTAATAAACCAACTAATTCAGCACCGGCGTAACCACTAGCGCCAATAACAGCAACCTTTTGAACTTCTGACACAATGTAAACCTTTTTATTCAGAAAACTAATAACGATATGGATTTTAATAAAATAACCATTCTCTTATAACTAAAGTATCCAAGAGATATTAAAATAATTCTCTATCGTCGTCGTATTTCTTGGACAATTAGCATTTTAAGTGGCCTTATTACAGCAGGTTATTTACACTATAAAAAGCAATTTAACAGCTCATGGGTAGTTATGCAACGATTAAGCATAACTATTTGGGCTTTTATTCAAATTATTCTTTTTATAGTGCGGATCCTTTTATATGACACAATTACCTAACTTCACCCAATCTTTGACTCAATTGATTGCTTGCTCTTCAATTAGCTCAACTCAACCAAGTTGGGATCAAGGAAATCTGGAAGTAATTCAATTACTTGCCACATGGTTTGAACAGTTAGGTTTTGATATAAATATTCAAAAAGTTCCTAACACAACAAATAAGTATAATTTATTAGCCAAACTTGGCAGTGGTGAAGGTGGTTTATTACTAGCGGGTCATAGCGATACAGTTCCTTTTGATGAAAGTCGCTGGCAGAGCGATCCTATGAATGTGATTGACAAAGATGAAAAGTTTTATGGTTTAGGTACCTGTGATATGAAAGGGTTCTTTGCTTTTATTTTACAAGTTTGCAAAAGTGTTGACGTTAAGAAATTAAAAAAACCACTCTACGTTTTAGCAACTGCAGATGAAGAAACCACCATGGCTGGTGCACGTTTTTTTGGACAAACCCAAGACATAAAACCTGATGTTGCCATCATAGGAGAGCCGACTAATTTAGTACCTGTAGTAATGCATAAAGGTCATATGTCACATCGTATCAGTGTTGAAGGTCAATCAGGCCATTCAAGCAAACCGTCACTAGGCGTTAATGCCATAGAAATAATGTATGAAGTTATTGGTGCATTAATTGATTTAAAGAAAAAGTTTAACCTTAACTTTAAAAATGAAGCATTTGATGTACCTGCACCTACATTAAACATGGGAGCAATTAAAGGCGGTGACAACGCAAATCGTATATGCGGACATTGTGATTTAGATATTGATTTACGCTCGTTGCCTGGCATGAGTGATGATGAATTACTGCAATGGTTAAGCGACGCGTTAAAACCATTAGCTGAAAAATACCCAGCGCGCATCAGTTTTGATGAATTACACCCTAGTTCACCTAGTTTTGAACAGAATAAATATCCAACTGATGACAACTGTATTGTATCTATTGCCGAAGAAATAAGTGGTCACACATGCTGTGCCGTAAATTACGCTACCGAAGCGCCTTATATACAACAACTTGGCTGTCAAACCATTGTGTTAGGCCCTGGCTCGATAAACCAAGCACATCAACCTAATGAGTTTTTAGCCCATAGTGAAATAGACAAAACAGATAAGTTATTGATATCAATGATCCAGCATTATTGCCTGAGCTAGCACTATTGCTTTAGCTAGCACTTTATTTCACGATAATTTCCATCACTCATTAAAACCTGTATTAATGATTAAGCTTCAGCCAGAAGCTTAATCATTATATTTTATTTGTTTAACTTCCCTCCTTCAATGTAAAACCTGCAATAGCACTTATACCCTAGATTAGCCCAATATTACCCTTTGCAAAGCTCACTTTATTTTAAATAAACGATGATTAAAATCACATAATTACGTATGTAATAATGAATAAAACCCTTGCAAATACAAACGAGAATGATTACTATTTGATTATTGTTTTTTATCAATATGGCAGAAATATAAAGGAGTTACTATGCCTCAATGGCAAGGCCTATTACACGAAGGTAACGATTGCTTTCATGCTAAAAAATGGAAACAAGCAGAGTATTGCTATAAAGAAGCGGCATTCCATCTAGACTCTTTATGGTCTGCTAATACAAAAGATGTAGAGTTATTAATGGCATGGATTTGTGCTGTTCATAATTTATCGAGTTTATTTGAAGTTCAGAACAATGCAGATTTATCGCTTGAGTATTTAAAAATTCCTCACCAAAGGATGTTATCGATTTATCAGTGCAATGAATATTGTGAAGACACTAAACTTATCGCTCAGAATGCCCTTAAAATAACATTCATGCCTATTTTAATGTTTTCTAAAAGACACCCTATTTGCGATACATGTATAAAGTCGTTAGCTGAATTTAAAGCTAAAATAGAATTAAACCAGCAAATTATTCATTAACTAATTTGCGCAAGTAAATTTAACAATCAAGGAAAGGGACAATAAAATGAAAGCACATATTTTAAGTCTATTTTGTCTTAGCTTATTAATGTCTTTTCCTGTTTTTGCTCACGCAGGACATGATCATTCATCCATATTCGCTAATATTATTCATTTACTATGGTTAGCACCGATTTTTGTTACGTTAGCGATTATATACACCAAATTTTTAACAAAAAATTATCAAATGAAGCCACAGAAAAAACAACTAAAGGAGGAATAAATATATGTATTACCAACTACTTAATAAGCTAGACGAAAAATTTAACTTTTCTACTGTTTCAGCCCAATGCGATATTCCTTTTAAAAGTGATAAACCTATCAGCGGTAAACAAAACTCACATTTAAAAATTAATCATGTGCCGATAACACCTCAAGTAAACAGTGATATGCCTAGTACTCAATAGATGACTTTCTTTGGCTTAAAATTCTGGAAAGTGACCGGACACAGCATGTTCCCTCGTATCCCACAAAATAGTTATGTACTTGTGGGTGAATGGCGTATCTTTAAAAAGATAAGAAATAATCAAGCAGTCCTGATCAATCATCCAAAATATGGCTTAATAATAAAAACTGTCGCGATTATTGATAAAAACAATTTAATTTGGTGTAAAGGTGAGAATGCGACAAGTATGTCAGTGGAGAAACTAGGCCCGGTGAGTAAAAAACAGATCATTGGCCGAGTTATTAAAGTATTTAGTAAGCCCCAAAGCAGTTCTAACTAGAAAAATAATATCAGTAAAAACAGAAATAAAGCCTTTCTGATAAGTTAACTACCCATGTATATTAAGGCACAATGAAAGATCTATTTTCTTCTTTATTCCATAACTTTTGATTAGTTTTAACAGAAAAGTATTCACCTGCATGCCAACATCGTGGCAATAAATCAAGCTGTTGTCTTTCGTGGTAGTTAGATGATAATAGCTCAAGAATCTCATTAAGACGTTCTTTACTTAAGGTCGCGATTTTTTTGGCCATCATTGGGAAGTATAAATTATTACTTTTTCTAACCGTTATATTATGCCCGTAACCAATAAAAGTTAGGTGTCGTGTTGCGATACGGCATAAGGGATTTTCTGGGTTTTCAGGATAAAGTCTATTAACAATAGCATACTCATAGCAATCGCCTAGGTGACCCATTTCATCTTCTGGCATATAAACAATACCATAACCTTGAGGGAACATACCTGTAATTTTATAAAGCGCATCAACAACTTTTTGAGAACAGCTACCTAATTCAGCATTTTTATTCAATACCTGAAAAACTTGAGGTAACACTTTATAATTGTAGGTCTCTTTCGTTGATAGAATAATAGAAACATATATTTGAGGTACTTTTAATAAGTTGCCAATCCCTTGCTCAGCCTTAAAACTACTTTTAATTAATTTCTTTATAAATTGATGTTTAAGCTGTTCATCAATAACAAATTGATCACGTAATTCTTTTGAATTCCCCGTATACTTCAAAACACCAATGGCATTAGAAATATAAGAAAGCGTTTCTTTATAGTTAATTTTTAATAATTGTCTTCTATCGGTAATATCTAAGATACGAAAATGATTTTTTTTACCATCTTCCCCATAAAGAATTACTTTCGCCTCCGGATGATGATGACCAATATTTTGTAATAAAGCCGCCATAAGAAGTGGCATTTTAACAAGTTCAGTAAAGCGCCGATGCTCTATTTCATCTAGCTCAGCAAAAGATTTCCCGCCAAATTCAGCTAATACTTTAAGAATATAGGGATCTTTTAATTCATTATCAAGAAGTAATCTATCGAGTAAGCGTAAGGATAAAATAGCTTTATAAAGCATTTTACATTGCTCATTACTCACAGCAACTTTATTACCTTCTGTTGGGCTAATTAATTGAATAGTCCCTAATAATCGAGCTGTTTTTCGGTTGCTTTCCCGTAAAGTCTCACCTTCTGCTAACTCAATTATTTCACAACAAATAGATTGTAAATGGTTATGACGTTCTATTTTTTCTAATTTTTCTAACGTGTCGGTTTCAGCGGTAGTTGTCGAGTTTGATTCTACAAATTCATTACTCTCAAAATAGTGAATTGCCCGTTCAAGTAAAGAATCATTTAGCATACTTCGCCCATAAAGTTTACCGATTAAAAGGTGAACTTGACGAGTATAGTGTGTCTGATGATTGGAAGCTTTAGCCATTAAGGTGTTATTTAGTTATTGAATCTATATATGATAGCTAATAATGCTAGAAAATACATAACTAAGCAACCAGAAGAAAGGCAAAAACAGTAAAGTTCAGGAACTAACTCTTATACCTATTGCTGCATATTTATTAAGTATTCCTATTAACCTGCACCTTATGTATGGCATAGGTTAATGTTGATCCATTTAAGACTCCGCTTGTCTTAAACAGTAATAATCTATTAGTTTATTCCCTTTATTTTTACTAGGTGTTGTTTATGCGTTAATTGCTGACAAATATTAACGAGATCAGAATGTAAACCGCCAGCAGTAACATCTCGTCCAGCGCCTGGGCCACGGATAATTAAGGGGTTTTCTTGATACCAATGACTACTAATTTGAAAAATATTGTCGCACGGTGTCAAATTAGCAAAAGCATCTGTTTGTGGTAAGACTTCTAAGCTTACTTTCGCTTGAATATTCCCCGTCTCATCAACGTTCAAGCGTGCCACATAACGAATACAACTCGCTTTCTTGTTAGCATCAGTTAACGCATTAGCAAAATAATCATCTAACTCATTAACCCTTGCTAAAAATTCTTCTCGACTGATATTTTGTAAATTTTCAGGTACTAGATTGGTGCAATCAATATCATCAAGTGACAGCTCAAAACCAGCCATACGAGCTAGAATTAGTAACTTACGCTGTACATCACGTCCTGATAAATCTTCACGTGGATCTGGCTCTGTGATCCCCTGATTAAGTGCATTAATAAGTAACGTTGAAAAAGCAGTAGAACCGTCATAAGTTTCAAATAACCATGAAAGCGTACCCGAAAAAATACCGGCAATTGCTGTAATAGTATCGCCGCTGTTATTTAAATCTGCAATAGCATAATTGATAGGTAATCCAGCCCCAACGGTAGTATTACCTAACCACAGGCTGTTATTCTTATCGGCGGTATTGACCAACGTATTGTAGTGCTCAGTACCTGATGAAGCTGCCCACTTATTCGCACCAATAACGTGAATACCGCGCGTAAAAAAGTCTTGATAAAGCAAACTAAAATCTTCGCTTGGCGTAATATCTACCACAATTAATTCGTCATAAGGATGATTACTTAACCAGGCCAGTAATTCGTCGTTGTTATACGGTTTAGCTTCTTGCTTAAATAATGACAATGCTTGATTCACGTCAATGCCATCGTTATTGATTAAGGCTTTTTTCGACGATAATAATCCGACAAGGTGAGTATTTTCTAAGGCATATATTCTATTTAACTGTGCAGGTAATAGCTCAAGGAAACGCTCACCAATATTACCTAAACCCGCAATAACCAACCCTATATGGCGAGAATCTTTAGTCATATCGTGATGAACTTTATTCAATAATTCTGTGCTACAAGGCTCGGCCAATACGGCAATAACACTATGATTATTTTTACTGCTCACTAAAAATAGAGGCTGAGCACTCTTTAAAGATCGTTTAAAGCGCGCTTTAATATCGCCGCGTTGTGCAACGTTATGTCCAACCGTTGCAATAATAGCAGTAGGAATAAAAGTAACTTCGACGTCGTGACTGGCTAACCATTGGCTTAACGCTTTTTGCTGATATTGATTGATAACAATAAAGCCTTGCTCGCCATCAGAACAAATAGGCGAAAATTCAACTAACGCTTTTTTAAATAAACTAGCTCTTGAGCTCCCCGCTACGTCATCGGCCAAATCAGCAATAAAGCTTGCTGATTTCGCTAATATCAGATCATTCAAATAGGTAACTGAGAGCTCTTGTTTTGCAATATTGCCAAAAGTACCTATTTCTGTACCGGCAACTTGTGAATCAAAACTGCTTGCTACATGTAAGTGACAGTGGTGAGATAAATTTTCATTAACCAATGGCATTAACGTTTTGGCATGTAAAACAGGATTACCTAAACGTCCTAGCTCTTTTGCCACACCATTAGGTAAACGATGTAGTTTTCTCGCATTAGGTACAACGCGTGGGTCGGCGCTATAAATACCATCGACATCGGTCCATAAGGTTACATTATTAGCGCCGACTAAAGACGCAACAATAGTTGCTGAATAGTCACTACCATTACGGCCTAGCGTGCAAGTTTTACCGCGACTATCACGGCTAATATACCCTGTAATTACAGCTAATTTTCCAAACTGCAATCGAGTTTTAAATTGTGCACTACTTAAGGCATGATCAACCACACAATTTTGTTCGTTGTCTATCACGAGAAAATCACGGGCATCAACCGAGTTACTTGGGCAAATTTTTTCATTTAATAAAGCTGATAATAAACGTGCAGACCACAATTCACCGTAAGCTAAAATATCATTTCTGTGCTGAATGATATCATTCGACAACCACGTTCTTAGCTGAACTATATCGGTAGATAATAGCGGTGTTAGTTGCTTTGAACTTTTCTCGTTTAACAATGCATTGATAAGTAAAAGTTGTTGTTGCTCTAATTCGCTCAACGCTGCTGTTAGGTCAGAGCTTTCTGTTTGCGCTAATATGGCAAACAAACTATCGGTGGTTTTACCGTTAGCAGAAACAACAACAATGTCATTGAGTTGGCAATTTTGTCGGATAATATCAACAACGCGCTCTATGCACTGCGCATTAGCTAAAGAGCTACCACCAAACTTATGCACGTTAACCGCATGTTTAGCTAATTTATTTTGAGGTCTTTGTGATTCTGTCATTTATTCTTCTGCAAAATTATTGTTTATTAACGCGTTTGGCTTTGTTCTAACCCATGCGCTAAATCGGCCAAAATATCATTAATATCTTCAATACCGACTGAAACTCTCACTAAAGAGTCTGTAATGCCAGCCGCTAGTCTTGCTGTTTCGGCCATACCAGCATGAGTCATTGTTGGCGGATGACAAATTAAACTTTCTACTCCACCTAGTGATTGCGCTAAAGTAAACAGCTCTAAATTAGCAAATAACCTTTTCACCGACTCAACGCCACCTTTAACATCAAAACTTAGCATAGCGCCAAAGCCTGCTTGTTGCTTTTTAGCAATTTCATGTCCTGGATGGTCTTCAAAGCCTGGATAATAAACCGACTCTATCGCAGGATGATTTTTTAGAAACGCAGCAACTTGCTCTGCATTTTCTTGATGTTGTTTCATACGAATTGGTAAGGTTTTCAGGCCTCGTACCGCCAGAAAACTATCAAATGCACTGCCAGTAATACCAATACAATTTGCCCACCAAGCTAACTCATCACCTAAAGCCTGCTCTTTAGTCACTAAAACACCACCCACAACATCGCTGTGTCCGTTGATATATTTAGTGGTAGAGTGAAAAACGATGTCTGCACCCAATGTTAATGGTTGTTGTAAAGCAGGAGATAAGAAGGTGTTATCTACAGCAACTAAGGCACCTACTTCATGACTAGCGTTAGCTACTTCTTCAATATCAACTAACCGTAATAGCGGATTACTCGGGCTTTCAATTAACACTAATTTAGGTTTTTGTGCTAATGCTTCGGCTAGTGCCGGTTTGTTATTTTGATCAACAACAATGAGTTTGAATTGACCACGTTTGGCTAAATGGGTAAATAAGCGAAAGCTTCCCCCATAACAGTCATGAGGAATAACAACGAGATCATCAACGGATAGTAACTGACAAATCAATAATACTGACGACATACCGGTGCTTGTAGCAATACCAACTTGGCCTTGCTCTAATTTAGCAATCGTTTTAGCGAAAGTTGCTCGGGTCGGATTACCTGTTCGAGAATAATCAAATTCACGTTTTTCATTAAAGCTCTTTAATGAATAAGTGCTAGATAAATGAATAGGAGCGACAACCGCACCATGTTGTTTATCAGTGTTAATACCCGCCTGAACTGCCGAAGTAGTAATGCTTTTCATTTTAGTATTCGACATTTTTATTCCTTATTTTCATTAACTAACACCACAAACTTATATATTTAATATTTTGGATGTTTGGACGTCTATAACTCTAAAGGTTTTGACTATTTAGGTCAAGAATTTTTAGACATCTAAACTTCTACTTGACTGGATTTCTGCAACCAGTAGAATTGCATGATTAAGAAGAAATAAGTATATGCTTCTCTGTTCCAATGAAGCTTAATTGATATTTAATTCAACTTTAATTAAATAATACCTTTAAATGAGTTTTTATAATCATATAAAAATAATAATTAACCATTTACATTAATAGCTACAGAGGAATTTACATGGCTGAGTGGAATGACGAGTATATTAATCCCTATGCCGAACATGGTAAAAAGAGTGAGCAAGTAAAAAAAATTACTGTCTCAATTCCTTTGCGTGTCTTAAAAGTATTAACTGACGAACGAACTAGGCGCCAAGTAAATAATTTACGCCATGCAACTAATAGCGAATTATTGTGCGAAGCATTCTTACATGCGTTTACCGGCCAACCTTTACCAGATGATGAAGATCTCGCTAAAGATAATGATGAAAAGTTACCTGCTAGTGTTCGCCGTATTTTAGAAGAAAAAGGGATTACTGATTTTAGTGCTTATGAAATAGATGATGACGAATTGGTTTAAGTCCGACTTTATCAATAGCTTAAAATAACTAACCTCAAATAAAAAAAGTAGCAACCTCTATAGAGTTTGCTACTTTTTTTGTTTTTAATATCAGATTTAGCCAATAATATAGCTACAAGATTTGCTACAAGATAATTTACCCGTGATATGGCTTACTTAAACGATGCACTGACTCAATAAAGTGTCCTGCATGATCTGGATTCACATCAGGGTGAATACCATGGCCTAAGTTAAATACATGCCCTGTACCACCTTCACCAAAACCGGCTAATATTTTAGATACTTCCTGTTCTATACGCGGTAATGGTGCATACAACATAGAAGGGTCCATATTGCCTTGCAACGCAACTTTATCGCCAACACGTGCTTTAGCGTTTTCTATATCAATAGTCCAATCAAGTCCTACAGCATCACAGCCTGTGGCAGCAATATCTTCTAACCACATGCCGCCATTTTTAGTAAATAAAGTTACTGGCACTTGGCGACCATCATTATAACGCGTTAAACCGTCAACGATTTTATGCATATATTGCAATGAAAATTCTTTGTAATCACGTGGTGACAATACGCCGCCCCAGGTATCAAACACCATCACTGATTGCGCACCAGCAGCAATTTGTGCATTCAAGTATGAAATTACAGAGTCAGCTAGCTTATCAAGTAATAAATGAAGTGTTTGTGGATCAGAAAACATCATTTTTTTGATTTTAGTAAAAGCTTTTGAACTGCTACCTTCAATCATGTAAGTTGCCAACGTCCACGGACTACCTGAAAAACCAATCAACGGCACGCTACCATTAAGTTCTTTTTTAATAGTACGAACAGCGTTCATTACGTATTGCAATTCGCCTTCAGGATCAGGAATGCCAATTTTTTCAACATCGGCCTTACACGTAATAGGACGTTCAAATTTAGGACCTTCGCCCGTTTCGAAATATAAGCCCAACCCCATAGCATCAGGAATTGTTAATATGTCGCTGAATAAAATAGCTGCATCAAGCGGAAAACGACGCAACGGCTGAATAGTAACTTCACAAGCTAAGTCAGCATCACGACAAACTGACATAAAATCGCCAGCATCTTTGCGTACTGCTCTATATTCAGGTAAATAACGTCCTGCTTGTCTCATCATCCAAACAGGTGTGTAATCTACTGGCTGCTTTAAAAGCGCACGTAAATAATTATCATTTTTTAATTCAGTCACCAATAAACCCTCTAATTTATTCATTATTTACTTACTTGAACTTCCAGAAATAGGATTAACAAGCAAATTATGCGCGTATTCTAGCACTCGTGGTATTTTGAATCTATGCGCCAAATCAATTCATTTACGCCGAACATTCATCTTATGAAAAATATTTCAATTTAGTTACATTTAGCTAGACATTATCAATTCACCTAACAATCAACTACTTAATCCACAATAGGCATGGGGTAGGCTTTATACGAAATTCATCGTCGAGTTTATGCTCTATTAAAGTTGTTGCAGTGTTGAAAATGCTTTGCTATAAAATACCTGCGCAAACAAAGAAGCACTGATTAATAATAAAAATACTTCTGAGCATAATGAATAAGAAGCTTGTTTAACAAGACCATAATGCGAGCATTTCAAGCCTTTCTCTTCGAGAAAGGCTTTTTTATTTGTGCTTAAAAATTTATAGCTGAAAATTTATAACTCAAATAATTATTCATTATCCCTTTCAATAGTATAAAATCGCCTTCATAGCACTTTCCTTTAATTTATAAAACTAGAGAAGAATAATGAATAGCCCACAACGCGATATAACTTTAAGATTTTTAGCTGAGCCACAGGATGTAAATTTTGGCGGTAAAGTCCATGGTGGTGCGGTAATGAAGTGGATTGATTTAGCAGCCTACGCTTGTGCAGCAGGTTGGAGTGGTCGTTATTGTGTTACTGCTTATGCCGGTGGCATTCGCTTTATTTCACCAATACATGTAGGTAGCTTGGTAGAAGTAGAAGCTAAAGTTATATACACAGGTAATTCATCTATGCATATTGCCTTAGAGGTAAATGCCTGTGATCCTAAATCGTTAAACCGACACTTAACGACCAATTGTATTGTTATTATGGTTGCCGTTGATCAAAATGGACAATCAGAAACTGTACCACAGTGGATTCCTAAAACAGAAGAAGATAAAAAACAGCATAGTACAGCAATAAAATTAATGGATATGCGCAAACAGATAGGCAGTGAAATGCAAATCTTTGCTGAGTAAAAGAATACTTAATGATGACCAAATATTTAGCATTAACTGTAATTATTCTTACAATTTCATTCAGTAAGCCAAGCTTTGCTTTAGGTAAGCTTGGTCATCAACTTGTTTGCCAATTAGCATTTGAACATTTACCAGAAAAGCAACAAAACAAAATAACTGACCTACTCAGTACTATTCCTGATCAACATAAAAAACTCATCAATCATTTTAATAATCAAAAAGACAACAGTACCATAACGTTTGCTCGCGCTTGTACTTGGGCTGATACAATTAGACATTTAAAAGACTTTAAAAACTATAATGCTTGGCATTATATGAATGTCCCTCGCTCACAAAGTAAAGTTAATACAAACGAATGTCAGCAAAATTGCCTACCCCAAGCTATTTTACAACATCAACAAACATTAGCGCAGGCTCAAAGCCCTTACACATGGCAGCAAGCACAAACTTTATTATTTTTAGGGCATTGGTTAGGTGATATCCATCAACCTTTACATATTAGTTTCAAGGATGATCTAGGTGGTAACAAAATCGCTTTTGCTGATACTGAAGCTAAATGCAATAACCTGCATGGCTATTGGGACCATTGTATTTTATATAAGGGAAAAGAAAGTGAAACAAAATGGCTGACCTCATTAAGAAGTCAATGGAGCCAAAGCCCTCAACCAAATTGGCAAAAAGAACAAGTTTGGCAATGGGCTGACGAATCTTTTCAAATAACAACAAAGTCGACTTTTAACTATTGCCATAAAGATAACCAAAGCGTATGTCAAAAACCTCAGGGTAAAATAACCTTACCGCCTGATTATCTCACTCAGTATCAACCAGTTATAGCACAAAGGTTACTACAAGCCGCACAACGCTTAACAAACGTATTAGCGGCTTCATTATAGTTGCTTATAGTTGCTTAATAGTTGCTTATAGTTGCTTTTTTCTTTGTTTATTGAGGCCTATTCTTTTCTTCAATCCATTGAGACATGTACTTAGTGCTTTTGTGATGATGATGATTAAGCATGCTACCAATAAAGTTGCGTTGTCGGTGTTGCTCTAAGTTTTGTAGCAAGTTAGTTAAGCAAGCTGAAAATGCTGAAAAATGCTGTTCTTGCTCAAACAACAATTGCGCATTTTGTTTACCTAATTCACTCGCACATTGCCAAGCGTTTGCTTCTTGATAAAGTTTTACCGCAGCGTCAGCAATACTTTGTGCGTCGTTAGCAACCTCTCCTGCCCAAGGTAACTGAGTTTCCATTCCTTCAATACCAATATTAGTGGTAACTGAAGGCGTTGAACACAACATAGCTTCAGCTAACTTACCTTTAATACCTGCACCAAAGCGTAAAGGCGCTAAACAGACCTTCGCTGATTGCATAGATTTTATCGCGTCATCAACCCAACCTTTAACCAAAAAACCGGTTTTAACGTCATGTAAATCAGTTGCTTTAGGCGGGGGATAAGCGCCACATATATGAAGTTCCGCCTTAGGTAGTTGTTTGCGAATCAACGGCCATATTTGCTGTTTTAACCAAAGTACTGAATCCCAATTAGGTGGATGACGAAAGTTCCCGATAGAAATAAACCCTTGTCGTTGTTCATAGCTTGGGTTGATTTGCATAAATTGATCATCACTAAACACAAAAGGTACGTAGTGCAATAAACGCTTGTCTACCTTGAATAAGTCCCCTAACAATTCAATTTCTTTCGGTGAAATCATTAAGGTAACATCACTACGAAAAATAGCCGCAACTTCTCGCTTAGCCATATCAGATGTTAATAAGTCAGCTTCTGTCATCTCACAATTTTTTTTATGCGAATCATGTCTTGCATGACGTAGGCAAAAGAGATCTTCCGTGTCTAAAATTCTTAATGCCTGCGGACATTGTTCGATAACACGCCAGCCGAACTGCTCTTCCATCATAAAACGGTCGAACATCACTACATCAGGCGCAAGTGAGCCAATGAAATCATCAAAGCTCGCACAGTTAAGCTTAATATCAACACACTCAACATTAAGTGCCATGAGATCAACCATATGCTCGGTACGTTGTGCAGGGCTTGCAAATACAACTTGATAGCCTTGCTGCTGAAAAAATAAGATAAGTTGCAGCATACGACTACCCGCTGCAGAAGAGTTTGGCTCAGGCCAAACGTAACCAATAATAAGAAGTGTGCTCATGTAAATCTAGGCGGTTTAAATAAAAAGGAGTATACACGCAGTTTAACACCGATGGCAGCTTGATATTATCTCCTTTCAAACATAAAGCCTCTCTCGAACATAAACTTTATTCGAACATAAAAAAAGCCACCGACCATTAATTAATGGTTGGTGGCTATTTATTCAATAATAGTTATGCTGGTTACTGCTACCTTAAGCTATGCCTGTAACCATAGAAACTAACATTTATTTTCTATTTATCAGCAGGAGCTGTGCCTACTTGTGGTGCTGGCTCACTTTTTTGAATTTCTAACAATTCAATTTCAAACTCTAATACTGAGTTACCAGGAATGCGTGGTGGATTACCGTTCGGGCCGTAAGCTAAATCAGAAGGAATAGTAAATTTGAATTTAGAACCAACTGACATTAATTGTACGCCTTCAGTCCAACCTCTAATAACACGGTTCAAAGGGAATACAGCAGGTTCGCCACGGTCATAAGAACTATCAAACGTTTCACCATTTAAGAAAGTACCTTTGTAGTGTACTTTAACTGTATCTGTAGCGGCAGGCTTATCACCTTCCCCTTCAGTTAGCACAACATATTGAATACCTGATTCTGTTACCATAACGCCTTCTTTTTTAGCGTTATCTTCTAAGAATTTTTGGCCTGTCGCTAAACTTGATTCAGATTCTTGAACAGCGATTTCTTGCTGCTTAGCTTTCATTGTTTCATCTAACTTAGTCAATAATGCTGTAATTTCTTCTTGTTCCATTACTGATTTATCATTAATGCTATCAACAAAACCTCTAACGATTAATTCTTTTTCTAAAGCTAAACCTAGTCTCTCATGCTCTTCTAGGTTACGTTGCATATACATGCCGATTGACGCACCTAAACCGTAGGCTTGTTTTTGAACTTCTGCTTCTAATACAGGTGCTTTAGCTTCTTCTTTAGCGCCTTCTTGACAACCAGCTACAGCTAATAATGCAACAGCAACTAAAGTGGGTTTAAAAAATTTCATTTATTTCTCCGTAAAAACATCACAATTGGAGAATCCCCCAATCCATCTATTGTCTTTTGTTTATACCATCTATTGAAGAATTAAATCCAAGATAAGGTTAAACAATTTTAAAAAACGCCTTATACTAACGAGAAATGCGCCAATAAAAAAGTATTAATATGTTGCTTAACTTTTCAAAGAATATAAAACATCGCTTAACAACTATAAAAGTATTGGTTATATGCTTATTTTCTCTGCTATTTTTACAAGCTTGTACCCCTTCTATAGATAAGCCGATAGCCCGATATCAACACTCTGTTGAAGGTAGTTATGCGGCTGATATTTCTAATGACGGCAAGTGGAGTGTAACCTCATCAATTCATCATGGTATTAGTGTTTGGGATTTAGAAAAAAACGCCCTGACCTACCAATGGTCACAACAACAAGACAGTAGTGACAATTTAGTCCTAACCATTGATATTAGTAACAATAACAGCCATGCACTAACCGCAAGTAGAGAAAACTTTGCCCTGTGGAATATAAAAGCAGGCCAGTCTGAAGGCTATTGGAAAGTAAGAGAGTCTACTATTCGTGATATTAGCATTAGTAATAATGGCGATTATATACTTATAGGTAAAGGCAATGGCACAGTTCTTCATGTTACTGTTGATACAGGCAGGCGATTAGAATTTTTAGGCCATAAAGAAAAAATAAACTCCGTAGATATGACACCTAACGGAAGAATAGCCATGTCTGGCGGTAATGATTTTACTGCTTACATTTGGGATACAGTATCAGGGCAAGTAATTTATCAATTCAACCATACATCGCGAGTATCGAAAGTAGCATTAGACCCACAAGGTCGTTTTGCTTTTTCTGCCGACAGTATGAAATCAGCCCATATTTGGGATTTAAAAACAGGTAAATTGATATCAACACTCAAAGGCACTAAACGCCAAGAAGTTTTTAGCTCTATACAATTTTCTCCTGACGGAAACACCTTAGTGACAGGCGCAGCCAGCAGTAAGGTAAGCGTTTGGAATATTGCAACAGGAGAGCGCACAGCTGCATGGCACGTTACGCCAAAAGAAGCAAAAATACCGACAGGAGCTGTTGTTTATAGCCTCGCATTTAGCGATAATAACACCTTATTAACCGAAAGCTCCTCAGGCTATGCTGAGCTTTGGCAACTCCCTAAAGAAAGCAATTAAATGACAGCTAACAAATCAGAAGAAAATGCTATTCAAGTTCTTGAAGAACGGATCATTGCGCTTGAAACTCGTAACCTTTTTCAAGACGATGTTATTGAACAACTAAGCGCCGAATTAACCGTTCATCAAACACAAATTTCTGAGCTAAGAGAGCAAATTCAATTAGTTGCTAATCGACTAAAAGATTCAGGTAGCCTTTCTTCTTCTAAAGATGAAATTGAGCCGCCACCACCGCATTATTAAAAATAACACTGAGATATTACACTACATAATATCTGATAAAGGACTACGTACACCATTAGCGCCTTGCTCAAGTACATGAGTATAAATTTGGGTAGTACGTATATCAGTATGCCCTAGTTGTTCTTGTACTGTTCTAATATCAGCACCCCGTTGTAATAAATGTGTAGCGAAAGAATGACGTAACGTATGGCACGTTACGTTCTTTTCAATTTCTGCGTTTTTTGCCGCCATTTTCACCGCTTTTCGTAACGTTGTTTCATCTATATGATGCCGACGTAACAAGCTACTTTCAGGGTCGATACTTAAACGTTTAGAAGGAAAAAGGTAATGCCATTTTACGTCATTACTTGCACTAGGGTACTTTCTTGCTAAAGCGTAAGGTAGCCAAACCCCTTTATAATTAGGATTGAATTGATCTTGTTTATAAATTGACTGTACTATCGTTATTTGACTTTGTAGATATCGACACAATTCTTTTGCAAGCGTCACGCGTCTATTTTTCCCCCCTTTCCCTTGCCATACTTGAATTGAATGATAATCAAAGTCAATATCTTGTACTCTTAAGCGAACGACTTCCATCAACCGTAAACCACTACCGTACATTAATTGACACGGTAAACTATACTGATTAGAAATTTGAGCTAACAATGCACTTACTTCTATTTGAGTTAATACCACGGGCAATTTAGTTGCTTGTTTAGACTTATTAAAATTCAACTCAAGTGTTAATGGTTTTTCTAGAATGCTTCTGTATAAAAAAACTAACGCATTCAAAGCCACACCTTGTGTTCTTGGCGCAACATTTCTCTGATTAGTTAAGTACGATAAAAAACGCTCAACCTCTGCGTCATGACATTTTAGAGGGTGGCGATGTCCATTAAAATTTATGAACGCTTTAATCCAGTACAAATAACTTTCTATCGTTCTTTTAGCATAACGCTTTAAACGCATTTGCTCAGCAACAAGTTGTAAAAATGGCGATGACATAAATAACCTCAACACAAGACTGTATATAAATACAGCTTAGTATAATTCCTCCTTTCTACAAGAAAGAAGGCAAAATGCCTTCTTTCACACATCAACCAGTCAAGTGGTATGTTTTTAACTAATTGATTTGCTGATAACAATCAAGTAATGTGAATATATTATAAAATTATGGACGATTAATACTCTCTTGTAGAAAGAAGGTATGTTGCCTCATAATAAACTGTTAGTTGCCGCAACTTGTTCTTGCAAATAGCGGTGTTTATCTCAAAATTTGGCACTTGTTTCAGTTCTTTTTTGTGGTAATTTTTAGCGCAGTAAAATTTGTTCGTGTTTTTGGTTACGCAGTTTTCGCCTAAGTTTTTAAGTGTGAATAATTAGCAAAAGTGTCAACGGCTCAAATTCACGGCAAGTGGTAAAGTTGCGGCGGGGTATTTTTTGGCTCTTCCGCAAAACCAGTAAATATTTTTATAAATGGTTGTTTTAGTAATTACAGTTACAAAACAACTAACAAGGTAATTCAAAGCGGACACGCAACAGTTGGCCATCGCTTCGCGATTATAGCCAACGTTGCTTAGCCGTTTAATATAAGCGTTATACGTCGGTCGGAATTTTGTATTTAAATCTACTATGGTGAAAGCCTGTAATATCAAAAAAATACAACTTAAGGTATTATATTAAAAAGAGAAACAAATTTTTAAGGGGAAAAAATTGAGTATAACCATTTTTGATAAAGCAAACGACGGAGTTATTAATAGTGTTGTAGCTACAGGTAAAACAACTTATCAGTACGCTATAGATAATCTATTCCCTCTAATTAATAGGTTTTCAGCGCAAAGAAAGTCTCAAGATAAAAAGTTTTACGCACGACTTGAAAGGGATATTCTTGATCATTGTTTAATGCCCCCTATAACAATTGCTTTTGTAGAGCAAAATTTTGAAGCAAACAATGAAGTAGAAATAGCTGAATATATAACAAATAACATCCAATCCGGATATATTCTTGATGGAATTCAAAGGCTCAATACATTGAGTAGAGCTAGTGGCAATGAAAGGTTTGATGGTTCTCAGTCCCTTTATATAAATGTGATTATATCGCCAACAGAAGATAAATTACTTTATAGAATGATAACACTGAACAATGGTCAGAAACCGATGACCCCTAGACACCAAATCGAGATTTTAACGCAAGAGCTTTTTGATTTTACTGATATTGAAATTACAATACAGTCAGAAAAAGAGCGAGCTGAGAATGTCATTAAAGGTTCATTTGACTTAGGTGATGTATCTAAAGCTTATCTCGCATTTTTGACTGGTGCTGTAAATAACGATAATAATAAAATTATCGGCGAAAAAATGGATCAGATAATCGTTGGTAGAATAATGGATAAACAGCCTAGTGATGATGATATCGAATTTAAAGAAGTAATAACCGAAATTGATCGCTTATGTTCTAATTCAGAAGTAAAAAAGTGGCTTAAAATAGGTAATAATTTAATTGGTTTTTCTGTGGGAATAAAATCATCACATCAAACAATTAAAAATACTAATTCAGATGATTTTTCCGATGCTATTGAATTATTCGAATCCGCTTTCAAAGCAATAAACCCATCTAAAGTAAACCTGGGTAAATATAGACGTGAATTGTCTCAGAAATTTATCGAAAATTACGAGCAGTATTCAGGTTTTGATGAAATGGAGCTCATTGAGGAATTCTCAGAGCTTACTTCTTAATGGCACAGTATGTAACCTTTAGTTATTCCGATAATTTACCTCAGCGTATATTAAGTCAAGTTCCTGAACGGTTAAAAATCTCAGGAACAAGAGACCCTGAGATTTTATTGATACTGCGTCTATTATCTGGGAATGTGGAATTATCGCATCACTACTCTTCTAAACAAGTAAAAAGCAGAGTGAATTACTTCTCAAGTGATTTTTCTGGTTTTTCAAATTGGAAAAGAGAGTTTCCTAATCTACTGTCTTCAGATGTAACTGCAGAAGACTTAGCAGTATTTATAGAGAATACTAAATACAGTAATAAAGCATTTTACTCTGGTATTTTATCTGAAGTATCTCACTTCTTATTGCATAATAAAAAAGGCTCACATACGTCAGCTTTTATATATATTTACAGGATATTGGAAAAAATATCATATGCCTTCCCTTTGATATATGCATCTAAATCCCAAGATTTTTTAAAATCTTTCAATCAGCTAAAAGATTTAATGATTGGCGACAAAGAAAAGAAAGAATTAGGTTTCTTTAAAGTTTTTGTAAAAAAACTTTATGAGGGAGATAGTATTGCTGATACATCTATAGATGTATTTTTAAATACAAGTAATGCCCAGGTTCAAGAGCAAATGTATAAAACGTTAAAAGAAGTATCTGGCAACTCAATACTTCATGAAGACTCAACAGAATTTGATAAACTTTCTATAAAATATTGTGAGATGGGTAGCTTCCTTATTAATGTCCGCAATCGGTTTTTTCATAATTTAAATGGCGGTTCTTCTAATATAGAAAGTAACAGGATTGTTGATGCAGACGAACTCTTTAGCTTTATTAATCCCGCTGCTTTATATTGGATTTCGATGGTATTTCTAGAAATAACTACTTATAGCCTTTCTGAGTTTCAATCACACAGATCGAATGCCGACGTATAACAAGTCGTTTAAACGGAATAAAAACAGTTGGCCATCGCTTCGCGATTATAGCCAACCATTTTTATCCGCTTAACGAGGCGTTATGCGGCAGTACGAATTCGATTAAAAGTATTTTCAAACTTGTGTGTTTTACAAAGTTTATTGCATTTGTTTCGTTTTCTTTAGCTTGGTAATTTACGTGTAAATAAATCTGTTTCAGTTTTTTGGTAAACAGTTTTTCGCCAAAATAGGGCGGTTATAAATGTCACTTTTAATAAGTGGCTCAAAATTCAAAGTTTGGTGGGTCGTACTGCGGCGTTTTTTAAAGCAGTTATTGTCGCCACGAAATCTAATGTAAATTGCGTTGTTTGTGGTAATCGCAACCAGCGCCTAACAAGGCAATCAAACGGACACGCAACAGTTGGCTGCGCTTCGTGCCTCGCACATTATAGCCAACTATTACTTAGCCGCTTATTGTGGCGTTATAAGTTACAAGGAGAGTTCGGTGGTAAAATTCGATCATATATCCGGTCATTTCAATTTAGTTTCTGATGAACTAAAAAATAGACTTTCTTCGTATCAGAGAGGTAAGGAAAAATTTAAAGTTGGTATTTCTGTTGATCCTGAAACTCGATGGATTAAGCATAGTAGAAGCCAACATCAATGGAATAAAATGGTTGTGCTTTACGAATCATCATCCCATAGCATAATAAGCCAAGCAGAGACTGAACTCATTAAGTATTCACAAGATAGATTCCCTGATTCATGTCAGAACAAAGTCAGTGGTGGCGGCGGTATAAACGTGCCCTATCTTTACGAAAAATTTTACCTGTACTTATTGCTAAAGTAACTTATAACAAGTCACTCAAAAGGACAAATAACAGTTGGTTTTTGCTCCTTCGTCGCTTATTTTAACCAACTATTATTTGCCTCTTAGTGAGGCGTTAGCAGGCAACACTTGTTCAAGAAAAATTACTGGTTAGCTTTGTACTTCACATCAAAGGATTGGTGTTTTATTCCTTCATTTATTGTGTCAAATCAAAGTATTTAAATTAATCGGTAAGCATTCTATGTTAGTGTTTATCAATCAAGTTTAGTGGCTAAGTGTTGCTGTATTTATTACTTCTCACTCCCATTAAATTATTTTTAGCGTTAGTGGTAAGTTCGGTGTTTTTAAAAGTCTACTGCTAACAAGTTGCTCAAGCAGGACAAAATACAGTTGGTTTTTTGCTCAATGGTATGGACTCCTCACCTTTGACCAAATAGGTTAAGGTGAAGACGCGAATCATTAGGAGCCCAAACCATGAAAAATTCTACCACTATCAGTATCGATTTAGCTAAAACTGTTTTCCAAGTTGCCTTATTTAATAAATATGGCGTAATGAAATCTAATAATAAAATGAGCCAAGCTAAAATGGTTCAGTTTATCGCCCAGCACCCAGAAGCAACTATTTGCATGGAAGCATGCGGAACCGCTCATTATTGGGGGCGTCGTTTTCAACAAAGTGGTCATAAAGTATTACTTGTTCCTGCACATATTGCCGCAAAATACCGCACAGGTAATAAAAATGATGCTAACGATGCGTTAGCTATTTATGAGTCAATTAATCGTCCTAAAACTTATTTTGTCCAAGTAAAAAACCTTGATCAGCAAGACTTGGCAAGTTTACTTAAGCTACGACAAGGCTATGTAAAACAACGCACTCAAACAGCAAATAGAATAAGGGGCTTAGGCCTAGAATATGGGGTTAAAATTCCTAAAGGTATTGCTAAAATACGCAAAGATTTACCATGTTTCCTGGAAGATGCAGAGAATGAGTTGACGACGTCTAGTCGATTTATTTTAAGGGATCTACTCGATCAACTTTTGTTGCTGGATGGTCAAATTGATGAATCAACGAATAGATTAGTTGCTAGAGCTAAGGAAGTACCTGTTTGTATACGATTGATTGCGTTGCCAGGTGTTGCTTGGATAATTGCCAGTGCGCTTTATGCAAGATTGGGAGATGGCTCAGCGTATAAGTGTGGTCGTGATGCCAGCGCAAGCGTTGGTGTAGTTCCTGCTCATTCAGGAACGGGTGGAAATAATAAGTTATTAGGGATAACGAAACGAGGTGATAGGTGTTTACGCTCATTACTTGTTCATGGAGCACGTTCAGTTGTTAGTCGAATTAAAGACAAGCAAGATGGGTTGAGTTGTTGGATAAGAGAGCAACTATCAAAGAATCATTTAAACAAAACTGCGGTTGCTTACGCCAATAAGCTAGTCAGAATGGCATGGGCTATTTTGAAGAGTGGTGAAGAATATCGAACACCTTTAGCTCAGTAGTGTTTGATAAACCTTGAAAAAGTAACTAAGTTAACCGAGTATAAGCAGTCGTAAAATAATAATGTAAAGTGTATCAACGCACGCAAGGCAAAACCTGTGAGGCACGACGGTATTCAAATACCTCTTACTCGTTAAGGAGCTTTGTAAGTGGATTAAGCCATTAAGGTTCGGGGTAGCTCCCCATCAGAAACCGAATATACGTGAACTTGCTACATACATTTAAATTTATTACGATTAACGGCTTGCTATGCAAGAGGAGTCCATATACGTGCCTCGCTTATTTTAACCAACTATATTTTGCCTCTTAGCAAGGCGTTAGGCTTTTATCAAACTATGCAATTAATTAAACGACGTGATTTACTCTTAGAACACTTGATAAAAAAAGAAACTGTCGAAGACTTGTTTAAATCTGCTGGCTATGCCGTAACATGCAGTGCTATTTTTAGATTTACTTCTATGGCATCTAAACAGCAAGAAACTCTTTCCGTGATAATGTTGCTTATAACCTTTTTTATTTTAATTACTGTTTCTATTATTTATTTTGCAAAGCATGTTGCAATGCCAATGGGGGAAGCCATAAACCCTCAATATATAGATTGGAAAAATAGATATAAAAAATATACAGGTATCAAAAAATATATAGAGTTATTTAAGCAAAAACTATTAATTGAAAAACATGGGTTTTATCTGCTTATAACTACGTGGTACTTTGGGTTTGGCAATGTGATCGGTGAAGTATTAGTTAATGCGGTATTAAAAGCCTAACAAGTTGCTCAAAAGGACAAAAAACAGTTGGCTGTTTTCGTTCCTCAACATTTTAGCCAACAATTTTTTGCCTCTTAGCAAGGCGTTATATGCAAAAGGAATACGCATGAAATTTACTCCAATTCTGTTAATTGTCTTTTTATCGAGTTGTTCTTCATCAACTTTTAAGAAAGAGTTTACTGAAAAAACTATGGGGGCTGTGACAAGTGCTGTTACAGGAACTGACGTTAGTTATAGAGAAAATCAGTGCCCTCGAGTAAAGCGAAATTGTGGTGTTAATGGTGATTACCAAGAGTGGTATCAAGAAAATGGGAAGTTAGCTTGTGCTTGCAATAAGTAATTGCATATAACAAGCTGTTAAACAAGGACAAAAAACAGTTGGTTTTGCTCCTTCGTCGCTAAGTTTAACCAACTATTTTTTGCCTGTTAACAGGGCGTTAGCAGGCACTACTTGTTCTTTTTATAATTGTGTTTGGCTTAATTTATAATTCACATCAAAGGATTGGTATTTTCTGCTTTCCTTCCTTTTTTGTAATTAAATTCAGTATTTTATTGATTGGTATGCATCTTTTGATATTGTTTATCAATCACGGTTAGTGGCTAAGTAGTGCAGCAGTATTTATTGCTTCTCACATCCACTAATTGAATTTTTACGTTGTTGGTGGTTTAAGTCCTTTTAATAAACCTTGCTGCTAACAAGCAAATCAATCAGGACAAAAAACAGTTGGCCGCGCTCGTGCCTCGCACAGTTAGCCAACTATTTATTTGCCTATTATTTGGGCGTTAGCTCGCAAACGGAGTTTTGAGTCATGTGGACATTCGACGGAGATATTTCTTCAAAATGCAATAATTGCAGTGAAATACATGTTGTTCCTGTATCTGATTTTAATATTGAATGTTACGGTGGCGATTATAGTGAAAACGGGATGGGTCAACAAAATAACTATGAGTTATTGTATGAGTTCAATTGTTCGAATTGTAATTCTGAGATAGAGCTTAACTTTGACGCAACAGAGTACCCTGTAGATGTTTTAAGTTACGTGATTAACAATACTAAAGGTGCTACTTGCTCCAATAAACCCTTTATTACTTATCTTCCTGAGTATGAAGAGATTTACTTATTCCCTGAACCTCAGATTATCGTACCTGATAACCGGATTATCACAGACCTTAATTTAATAAATGCGAACATCCCGGCTCTCATAAAATTCCTTAGCGAAAACCCAGATCACCTTCACAAAATTGAACCTAGAGAGTTTGAAGAAATTATTGCTGAGATATTTAGGAGTAAGGGATTTGAGGTGGAATTAACAAAGAGTACTCGTGACGGAGGTAAAGATATTATCGCCATCCAAAGAAATGATTTAGGCTTTGAAACAAAATACTTTATCGAGTGCAAAAGGTATGCTCCAACCAATAAAGTGGGAGTAGAATTGATTCGAGCACTCCATGGGGTTAAAAACACTCGGAATGGACCTAATAAGGTAATCTTAGCTACAACTTCGACTTTCACTAGAGGTGCCATTGATTTCGCTACCAATCAAGCTCCAAGTGAATGGGATATATCACTTAAAGATTACGACGACATTCTTAAATGGGTAAGGTCATACTAAAAGCGAGCTAACAAGTCGCTCAAAAGGACAAAAAATAGTTGGTTTTTGCTCCTGCGTCGCTTATTTTAACCAACTATTTTTTGCCTCTTAGCGAGGCGTTAGTTGCCGCAACTTGTTCTTGCAAATAGCGGTGTTTATCTCAAAATTTGGCACTTGTTTCAGTTCTTTTTTGTGGTAATTTTTAGCGCAGTAAAATTTGTTCGTGTTTTTGGTTACGCAGTTTTCGCCTAAGTTTTTAAGTGTGAATAATTAGCAAAAGTGTCAACGGCTCAAATTCACGGCAAGTGGTAAAGTTGCGGCGGGGTATTTTTTGGCTCTTCCGCAAAACCAGTAAATATTTTTATAAATGGTTGTTTTAGTAATTACAGTTACAAAACAACTAACAAGGTAATTCAAAGCGGACACGCAACAGTTGGCCATCGCTTCGCGATTATAGCCAACGTTGCTTAGCCGTTTAATATAAGCGTTATGCGTCAGTGTCGAAATTAACTAAGGAGTAGTATGCAAAAGGGTGAATCATACATTTTATTGGATGAAAGGTGGAAGTTAGAGGACTTTTCAATTCTGACCAAAGAATATATGCAATTATATTCATTTTTCTACTCTTTACGCTTAGTTGAAAACGATGCATTTTCTCAATTAGAGTTTGAGAGAATGCCTTGGCTCGGAGGTGGTAGTGTTGTTGGTTTTTTTAGTATCATGGGTAAATTAATTCATCCTGATAACAAACCTGAAGTGAAAAGAATTCAATATGCATCTCCAGGATTTATTGAATTAACGCTAATAGTAGAAGTTGCAAAAGATATTGGAATAATAGTAACCGCTCTATCGGGTGCTGTTGCAAGTGTTGCTGGAACTTATAATTTAATACACTCGCAATATCAAAAGAGAAAATTAACTCAATTAAAAATTAAAGACCTTGAAGCGCAACAGTTAATAAATGAAATTAAGTTTGTTAAAGACTCTGTCAAAGAGTTACAAGAGAAATACAAATTATCTACTAACCAAGTCCAATCTCTGCACAAAATCTCTAGAGGTGATGAGTTGGTTCAGTTAAAAATGTTACTCGCTCTTTACCGTAGAGCTAAACCGATAGCAGCGTTACAAGTAAATAACAAAGCTAACTTTAAGAACGCATAACAAGCACTTAAAACGGAACAAAAACAGTTGGTTAGGTTCCGCTTTGCTTCACATTTTAACCAACTGTTTTTGTCCGCTTAAGTGGGCGTTAGCAGTATCGAAGGTTTAGATGACTAATCATGCTCAAGATATAAAATTATCTCTCAGCACTTTTGAGTTCAGTTTTATTATTGATTATCAGCTTGCGAATAAAGATCTACTTAAAAAGCTGCTCTCAATTCAAAAGGAGTTAATGATTACGCGACCTAACTTTAAAAGAGTTACGTTTTGTTTAAATTTATCAATGCTAGACAAGCTGATTGCCAATATTTCAAATGAGGCAAATAAATTAAGTAATTCTGCGGATAAACAATTATTACTTGATAGTTTATTTGGTAAATTAGCGAGTAAATATAACAACTTGGCTTATTAGTAAATACTGCTAACAAGTCATTCAAAAGGACAAAAAACAGTTGGCCGTGCTCAATGGTATGGACTCCTCACCTTTGACCAAATAGGTTAAGGTGAAGACGCGAATCATTAGGAGCCCAAACCATGAAAAATTCTACCACTATCAGTATCGATTTAGCTAAAACTGTTTTCCAAGTTGCCTTATTTAATAAATATGGCGTAATGAAATCTAATAATAAAATGAGCCAAGCTAAAATGGTTCAGTTTATCGCCCAGCACCCAGAAGCAACTATTTGCATGGAAGCATGCGGAACCGCTCATTATTGGGGGCGTCGTTTTCAACAAAGTGGTCATAAAGTATTACTTGTTCCTGCACATATTGCCGCAAAATACCGCACAGGTAATAAAAATGATGCTAACGATGCGTTAGCTATTTATGAGTCAATTAATCGTCCTAAAACTTATTTTGTCCAAGTAAAAAACCTTGATCAGCAAGACTTGGCAAGTTTACTTAAGCTACGACAAGGCTATGTAAAACAACGCACTCAAACAGCAAATAGAATAAGGGGCTTAGGCCTAGAATATGGGGTTAAAATTCCTAAAGGTATTGCTAAAATACGCAAAGATTTACCATGTTTCCTGGAAGATGCAGAGAATGAGTTGACGACGTCTAGTCGATTTATTTTAAGGGATCTACTCGATCAACTTTTGTTGCTGGATGGTCAAATTGATGAATCAACGAATAGATTAGTTGCTAGAGCTAAGGAAGTACCTGTTTGTATACGATTGATTGCGTTGCCAGGTGTTGCTTGGATAATTGCCAGTGCGCTTTATGCAAGATTGGGAGATGGCTCAGCGTATAAGTGTGGTCGTGATGCCAGCGCAAGCGTTGGTGTAGTTCCTGCTCATTCAGGAACGGGTGGAAATAATAAGTTATTAGGGATAACGAAACGAGGTGATAGGTGTTTACGCTCATTACTTGTTCATGGAGCACGTTCAGTTGTTAGTCGAATTAAAGACAAGCAAGATGGGTTGAGTTGTTGGATAAGAGAGCAACTATCAAAGAATCATTTAAACAAAACTGCGGTTGCTTACGCCAATAAGCTAGTCAGAATGGCATGGGCTATTTTGAAGAGTGGTGAAGAATATCGAACACCTTTAGCTCAGTAGTGTTTGATAAACCTTGAAAAAGTAACTAAGTTAACCGAGTATAAGCAGTCGTAAAATAATAATGTAAAGTGTATCAACGCACGCAAGGCAAAACCTGTGAGGCACGACGGTATTCAAATACCTCTTACTCGTTAAGGAGCTTTGTAAGTGGATTAAGCCATTAAGGTTCGGGGTAGCTCCCCATCAGAAACCGAATATACGTGAACTTGCTACATACATTTAAATTTATTACGATTAACGGCTTGCTATGCAAGAGGAGTCCATATACGTGCCTCGCTTATTTTAACCAACTATATTTTGCCTCTTAGCAAGGCGTTGGTATGACTCCCCACGTCAAGTTAAACCGTAAAACATCCTGCTTTTTTTTGAGCCATGATTTTTCTCTTTTCAAGTTGAGTGAGTTAACGCATAGAATGAAGCAAGTAATTTCGTCGGTTATCATGCTGATATTCGTGGATTATTAACCTATTGGCTAACAGCGCCTACCTTACTTTTTCCGTCGTGACACCTAATTTCAGTCTATGCTCGTGGTTCAATGGCCGTTAGGCTATTGCCATCCTAACGCCCTCGGTGGTTGTGCCACATCCGATGCTTGACTCCATGCGCTAACTCAAAACTTTTTCTCATTTAATCTTTTCTCTTTTTCATGTTGTTTTCTTTATTTACGACTCACTTTTTGATTATGCTGGTACCCTTGAAATACGCGTACTTGGGTCAACAGGCACTAATATTACTTCTCGTGATATCGCCCAAATATATGCGAGCATTTCACGGGCAATGGCAGCGACAACAATATTACGATGCTTACCGCGTTGCATCAGGTGTTTGTATCGTCGGCAAAGCCTTAGTTGGGCTTTCCAAGCAATATCAATAACGACCTTAGGCAGTGTTTCTTGCCGCTTTTGTAGCTCGGTTGACACGTTTGCGTTGTGCTTATAGGTTTGAGCCCCTTCAATTAATAATCGACGTGCTCGGCCATTACCACATTTAGTGATGCCGCCTAGCTTTCGATTATCCCCACTTGAGTTTTCTTTGGGAACTAATCCTAAGTAAGCCATTAGCTTTCTCGGGTGGTCAAAGCGTCTTAAATCACCTAACTCAGCAATGGTACCTACAGCGACTAAAAAACGAATACCTCGCATCGCTTGCAATGCTTGAACGACGGGATAATAGCGCCATAGTTTTGCTTGATGTGCTAATTCATTAACTAATCGTTCAACGCGCTTAATACGTTCGGTAATGGTTTGTATCATTTCTTGCAGCACAATTTGTTGGCTTGGATGCGGCAAAACTAACTCAGTTAGCCAACGTAAATGTTGATTTGACCAATTGTCATTCACTTTGCAGGTGATGTTGTTGCGCAGAAATAAACCTTTAAGTTGGAATTTAGCATCTTTTAAGTCTTTCATAGCGGTTTCTCTTGCCCTGGATAAATCACGTATTGCTTCGTCTTCAGGCTCGGGGACATAAATCGGGGTTAGCTCCTCGTCTTTAAGGAGTTTGGCCAACTTCATTGCATCACGTTTATCGGTTTTGACTTTATCTCCTGGTTTTTTAGGGATAAGCGATGGCGCAACGACATAACAGCAATGACCTAAACTTGTCAGTAGACGGTAAATCCAATAGCCACATGGACCTGCTTCATAAACAAAATGCAATGTCGCATTAGGGTATTTAGATTGATATTGCCGAGCAAGTTTAGTGATTGCTGCTTTGGTTGTTTTAATTTTTCCTTGATGAACAGTTTTTGCGCCACGTTGGTCTTCAATGTGTGCAACTTCAGTAGATACTTTATGGGTATCTAAGCCAATGAAAAGTATGTTATGTTTATTCATGCTAGCCTCTATTTTATATTGTTGATAAATATATTATGGCTCTGGTTTGTAAAACTAACCCACGAATTTAGAGGCTAGCACTTTGTGGGGAGTCATTATGTCTATAACTCAAATTCAAAGTCTTGTACTCAAGTCTACTTTTAACTATAATTTGTACCACAAACAGTACAACTAAAGGTATTATTATGAGTAGACTTCATTTTGATCAAGATATTCAACCGCTTTCAGATTTTAGAGCTGGAGCCGCTTCATTTATACGTCAAGTTAACGAAACTAGAAGACCAATTGTTATAACGCAGAGGGGCAAAGGTGTAGCTGTAGTTTTAGATGTCGCAGAATATGAATCTATGCAAGAAAAAATAGAACTATTAGAAGAAGTACAAAAGGCTGAAGCTCAAATTTCGGCTGGTTTAGGGATATCAAATTCTGATGCTCGCGCCCAAGTCTTAAAGAGTATTAGGTCTTGAAAGTAGTTTGGTCACCTTTAGCATTAGATAAATTAGAAACTACTGCCCAATTTATTGCTCTTGATAAACCATCGGCGGCTGACAAATGGGTTAATGATATTTTTGATCGTACCGAGTTACTTGGTTCTCAACCTGAATTAGGGCGAGAGGTTCCTGAGTTGTTAGGTTCTCACTATCGTGAATTAATATTTGGTAATTATCGTATTATCTATAAAGTTGGAAACGAGATTAAAATCCTAACTTTACGTAATAGTCGTCAATTACTTAGTTTAGGTGATATTGAGTTATAACAAGTTGCTCAAGCAGGACAAAATACAGTTGGTTTTTTGCTCAATGGTATGGACTCCTCACCTTTGACCAAATAGGTTAAGGTGAAGACGCGAATCATTAGGAGCCCAAACCATGAAAAATTCTACCACTATCAGTATCGATTTAGCTAAAACTGTTTTCCAAGTTGCCTTATTTAATAAATATGGCGTAATGAAATCTAATAATAAAATGAGCCAAGCTAAAATGGTTCAGTTTATCGCCCAGCACCCAGAAGCAACTATTTGCATGGAAGCATGCGGAACCGCTCATTATTGGGGGCGTCGTTTTCAACAAAGTGGTCATAAAGTATTACTTGTTCCTGCACATATTGCCGCAAAATACCGCACAGGTAATAAAAATGATGCTAACGATGCGTTAGCTATTTATGAGTCAATTAATCGTCCTAAAACTTATTTTGTCCAAGTAAAAAACCTTGATCAGCAAGACTTGGCAAGTTTACTTAAGCTACGACAAGGCTATGTAAAACAACGCACTCAAACAGCAAATAGAATAAGGGGCTTAGGCCTAGAATATGGGGTTAAAATTCCTAAAGGTATTGCTAAAATACGCAAAGATTTACCATGTTTCCTGGAAGATGCAGAGAATGAGTTGACGACGTCTAGTCGATTTATTTTAAGGGATCTACTCGATCAACTTTTGTTGCTGGATGGTCAAATTGATGAATCAACGAATAGATTAGTTGCTAGAGCTAAGGAAGTACCTGTTTGTATACGATTGATTGCGTTGCCAGGTGTTGCTTGGATAATTGCCAGTGCGCTTTATGCAAGATTGGGAGATGGCTCAGCGTATAAGTGTGGTCGTGATGCCAGCGCAAGCGTTGGTGTAGTTCCTGCTCATTCAGGAACGGGTGGAAATAATAAGTTATTAGGGATAACGAAACGAGGTGATAGGTGTTTACGCTCATTACTTGTTCATGGAGCACGTTCAGTTGTTAGTCGAATTAAAGACAAGCAAGATGGGTTGAGTTGTTGGATAAGAGAGCAACTATCAAAGAATCATTTAAACAAAACTGCGGTTGCTTACGCCAATAAGCTAGTCAGAATGGCATGGGCTATTTTGAAGAGTGGTGAAGAATATCGAACACCTTTAGCTCAGTAGTGTTTGATAAACCTTGAAAAAGTAACTAAGTTAACCGAGTATAAGCAGTCGTAAAATAATAATGTAAAGTGTATCAACGCACGCAAGGCAAAACCTGTGAGGCACGACGGTATTCAAATACCTCTTACTCGTTAAGGAGCTTTGTAAGTGGATTAAGCCATTAAGGTTCGGGGTAGCTCCCCATCAGAAACCGAATATACGTGAACTTGCTACATACATTTAAATTTATTACGATTAACGGCTTGCTATGCAAGAGGAGTCCATATACGTGCCTCGCTATTTTAACCAACTATTTTTTGCCTCTTAATGGGGCGTTAGGCATTTAATGCTATTCCAATCCCGAGCAATTATGTTAATATCATCTAAACTAACCATTATGGTTACATGAAGAGTGTGTGGCTGAATACGATTTAGAACAGGTAAAAGCAGCAGCTCAAAGTCTAGATATTGAATATAGAGGCAGAAAAGTTAGTAGGGATATAGCTAACTTGGGATACGACATAAATGATGTATCCTCTTGTCTATGTCAACTCAGATCAAGTGATTTTCGCAAGACACACTCTTATGGAAATCAACCACCTGATGATGAGTATATCTGTCGCTATAAGAAAGACCCAGAAGAAGATGAATGTGATGAGTTATATGTCAAGTTTTGTCTTATTGATGGATATCTAGTTATTGATTTAGCTTCTTTTCATTTACCTCAGTATTAACTTGGGGAGAGTTTATATGACCAATTGCAAAATATGTAAATCAGAAAGTATTAGACAATTAGATGATCTAGAGAGTATTTCCTATAAAGGATCAGTGTTATCGATCTCAATGGAATATTCCATATGTAATGAATGTGAAAGAGAATTTGTTTCGAAACAACAAATTTTAAATAATGATTCTCGTATTAGAGATGCAAAGAAAAGTGTAGACGGACTTTTAACTTCTACAGAAATCTATCATGCACGTACTTCAATGGAGTTAACTCAAGAGCAAGCCTCTCTTGTATTTGGAGGAGGTAAAAATGCTTTTTCAAAATACGAACGAGCTGAAGTTTCTCAAAGTGTGGCTATGGATAAGTTAATACGTATTTGCTTAAAGCACTCTTCTGTTTTACAAGAACTTCTAATTGGAGCAGGTATTAAAAGAGAGTTAACTCAAGTAACTTATGAAAATAATGTAATACCGTATCCTAAATTTAAAGCTGCTAATCAATCTCAGTTTAAAACTGTAAGATCAATTGATTTAACAAAGGATGTATTTTATGGATAAAGAATTAATCGGTGAAGCAATTAAGTCATTAGAGTTAATTGATATTCATTTATATTCAACTTCAATTACACGCTTTGAAGAGATAAGTTCTGATAATTACCCTGAAGAAATGGGGCAACAAAACAAAGTATCCATTAAAGCTGAGTTCCTAGAGCAGGAAGGTGACTCTGATGGTTCTAGGTTAATCCACGCAAAGGTTGAATTCGGACTGAGGTTTATAGAAGAAAATGAAGAAAGTGAAATAAAAACTCTTGCTGAGATTGAAGCGTGTTTTATTGTAAAGTATCACCAACTGCAGGAAGTTTCAGAAGAAGCTATAGATGAATTCATGCAATTTAATGTTGTCCACAACGCATGGCCATTTTGGAGAGAGCATGCATTTAGATCTGCAGCACAAGCTAAATTACCAACGCCAATGATCTCCTTATTTAAGCCTGCCTCAGAAAAAATGCCTAACAAGAAAATCAACTAGGACAAAAAACAGTTGGCTTTGCTCCTTCGTCGCTTATTTTAGCCAACTATTTTTTGCCTCTTAGCAAGGCGTTGGTATGACTCCCCACGTCAAGTTAAACCGTAAAACATCCTGCTTTTTTTTGAGCCATGATTTTTCTCTTTTCAAGTTGAGTGAGTTAACGCATAGAATGAAGCAAGTAATTTCGTCGGTTATCATGCTGATATTCGTGGATTATTAACCTATTGGCTAACAGCGCCTACCTTACTTTTTCCGTCGTGACACCTAATTTCAGTCTATGCTCGTGGTTCAATGGCCGTTAGGCTATTGCCATCCTAACGCCCTCGGTGGTTGTGCCACATCCGATGCTTGACTCCATGCGCTAACTCAAAACTTTTTCTCATTTAATCTTTTCTCTTTTTCATGTTGTTTTCTTTATTTACGACTCACTTTTTGATTATGCTGGTACCCTTGAAATACGCGTACTTGGGTCAACAGGCACTAATATTACTTCTCGTGATATCGCCCAAATATATGCGAGCATTTCACGGGCAATGGCAGCGACAACAATATTACGATGCTTACCGCGTTGCATCAGGTGTTTGTATCGTCGGCAAAGCCTTAGTTGGGCTTTCCAAGCAATATCAATAACGACCTTAGGCAGTGTTTCTTGCCGCTTTTGTAGCTCGGTTGACACGTTTGCGTTGTGCTTATAGGTTTGAGCCCCTTCAATTAATAATCGACGTGCTCGGCCATTACCACATTTAGTGATGCCGCCTAGCTTTCGATTATCCCCACTTGAGTTTTCTTTGGGAACTAATCCTAAGTAAGCCATTAGCTTTCTCGGGTGGTCAAAGCGTCTTAAATCACCTAACTCAGCAATGGTACCTACAGCGACTAAAAAACGAATACCTCGCATCGCTTGCAATGCTTGAACGACGGGATAATAGCGCCATAGTTTTGCTTGATGTGCTAATTCATTAACTAATCGTTCAACGCGCTTAATACGTTCGGTAATGGTTTGTATCATTTCTTGCAGCACAATTTGTTGGCTTGGATGCGGCAAAACTAACTCAGTTAGCCAACGTAAATGTTGATTTGACCAATTGTCATTCACTTTGCAGGTGATGTTGTTGCGCAGAAATAAACCTTTAAGTTGGAATTTAGCATCTTTTAAGTCTTTCATAGCGGTTTCTCTTGCCCTGGATAAATCACGTATTGCTTCGTCTTCAGGCTCGGGGACATAAATCGGGGTTAGCTCCTCGTCTTTAAGGAGTTTGGCCAACTTCATTGCATCACGTTTATCGGTTTTGACTTTATCTCCTGGTTTTTTAGGGATAAGCGATGGCGCAACGACATAACAGCAATGACCTAAACTTGTCAGTAGACGGTAAATCCAATAGCCACATGGACCTGCTTCATAAACAAAATGCAATGTCGCATTAGGGTATTTAGATTGATATTGCCGAGCAAGTTTAGTGATTGCTGCTTTGGTTGTTTTAATTTTTCCTTGATGAACAGTTTTTGCGCCACGTTGGTCTTCAATGTGTGCAACTTCAGTAGATACTTTATGGGTATCTAAGCCAATGAAAAGTATGTTATGTTTATTCATGCTAGCCTCTATTTTATATTGTTGATAAATATATTATGGCTCTGGTTTGTAAAACTAACCCACGAATTTAGAGGCTAGCACTTTGTGGGGAGTCATTATGTCTAGGGTTACCTCGAGTATGATTTACGAGTCTCACTATTGGAAAGAGCCACTTCTGGCAGCTGCAAGGTGGTTAAGCGGACTAAGGCTTAGCGAAAATACTCGAGAAAGTACTTATGTTAAGTTAGAAAAAGAGCTAATGTTGGGCTTTTACTCGGTCAGAAAATTAATTGAAACTATTAAAATATCTGACTCCACTAAAAAAATTAAATTTGATATCCTGTGGTATAAAAACACAAAAAGAGTTAATTGGTTAAATCATGCTTTTATAGATGAAAACTATGATTTAACTAAATCTCATAGCGAGCAAAGGGATATTGAGTTTATCTGTAATTTATTTGTTCATAGCTATGTTTTTGTTGTTTCAGGCGATGGAAAACTGGAAGGTGTATATGTTTCTACTGATAGGCAAAAAAATCAAAAAGTATACTTTGTACCTCTAGAAGTAATATTAAAGATATTTCGAATTGTTGGTAGAGACTACCCGAGTAGCTCAACATTCACTAGAAAACAAAATGGGGACTTAGTTGCTACGGTTGGTAAGTAACCCTAACAAGAGACTATGGCGTCAATAGTTAATTTTGCACTTTTGGCGCTTCCCACATTACCCCATCTCTTAACATAGAATTTAAGATCACAATCATCTTTCTAATACAGGCTATAATGACTACTTTCTTAGGTTTACCTGCAGCTAATAATCGCTGATATGTTGCCTTGAAAACAGGGTTAGATTGCATCGCTGACATCATTGCCATGTATAATACTGTCCTCACCTGAGGCCTGCCGCCTTGTATTTTTCGCTGGCCTTTATATCGCCCACTATCTCGATTCATTGGCGCTACTCCAATTAAAGCACTGGCCTGTTTGCTGTTAATATAACCTAACTCTGGCAGGTTGCTGATGATTGAGGCCGCGGCTATTTTGCCAATGCCTTTCATACTTTGTAATATCATATCTTTGGCTTGATATTCAGGGCAACTTTCGATGAGTTTTGCGATTTTATCTTCAACCTTGGTGATGAGGTTTTTAAAGAGTGTTAACACGGGTTTAATCGTCATAACGAGTTCTTTAGGCATGATTTGTAATCGATTTTTTTCCATCGTTTGCAGAGTGAGTAATTGATTTCTACGTGAGACTAAATCACTCATGGCTTGCATTTTCTCTGGCTTTAGACGCGATAATTTTGGTTGTATGGCTTCGCTATAATGTGCAATCAACTGTGCATCTAACTTATCTGTTTTTGCACGTTGGCCAAGCGCTCCTGCAAACCTTTTAATATGGACAGGGTTAGCAATCGTAAACGGTAAGTTGGCTTTTGCACAAGCAAGGATAAAGGGCATTTCTAGCCGTCCTGTTGCTTCGATGACAATACGATTGGGGTTATATTTTTTGATTTTTTTTACCGCTTCTTTAATACCTTTATCATTGTTTTCTACGGTGAAGTAGATATCTAAAGGGCGGATATAAATGTCGAGTTGGTATTTACCTGTATCAACGCCAACGTTAATGTTTTGATTTGTTTTCATATTCATAATAAGCTAACTCTTACTTGCAAAATGCGGGTTCGAGACCCAGTAGACTATTCGAGTGTGGTGCTTGGAGTCCTTTGTCGCGTTCGTTCTTGTTATCGGTCTCTCAACAGAGGAGCCTTCATTCAATCGAACTACGACAAGGAAAGCTTAAGTTGCTGCTTAAGCCTGGGTCTCACATTACCCGAAAAGGGTTTAAAATAGTAATTTAGATGGGTGTATTATCCATACAAGAACTTCAAACGGAAAAAATACAGTTGGCTGTTTTCACTCCGTTCAACATTTTAGCCAACTATATTTTTCCGCTTAAGTAGGCGTTAGCATGCAGGGATAGCATATGTTTGAATCTAATGAAAAAAATCGAGTATCTGAACTAGCCAATACTATGGCTTTTATTTTTGCATATTTAACATCAGAATTTATGTTTTCTAAATTAGATTTTACTTACGCTATATTTACAGAATCATTTGATCTTCTTTCTTTTCTAATCAAACTTGTTACGCTTTTTTGTTTTTATCATGTCTGGCTTAAGTTTTTTAAGTGGCTTTACCCAAAAGAAAAGTAGCTTGGTGTAATTGCAAGCTACAAGTAATTAAACAAGGACTAAAAACAGCAGGCTCTTTTTCGCTTCGCTCAGTTTAGCCTACTATTTTTAGCCTGTTAATTGGGCGTTACATTCTAAGGATAGATCGAGCATGAAATATAGAATTGAAGCGTTTCCTCATAATGATCTTCTGAATCTTGCATTCTACAACCTAGAAAATATTAATCAGAAAGTTGAAGGAAGCATTGAAGATGGGTTGGGTTTAGACTGCCTGAATTGCATCGTATCTTTGGCCTTTTCTGTTGAGGCAATAGTGAATTACATTGGTGACCGTGAAATAGATGGTTGGGAAGAGTTTGAACCTTACTTTAAGAAAATAAAGAAAGTTTCTAATGTTGGTGAATTCAAATTTGACGAAAGTACAGAACCATATTCAACTTTAGTACAGCTAAAGAATCTGAGAGATGATATTGCCCATGGGAAGCCCATGATCAAAGAAGTCGAGCTAGAAGTTGGAACTCCAGAAGAGTTAAAGCGAGAGCTAGCTCAACCATGGGATATCTATATGAAGCCAGAGTTCGTGAATCATGCATTTGAAATGGTTAAGTTATATGAGCATCAGATCACCGAAGCTTATGGCATAGAGTATGCTGACACTGGAACTAAGGCGTACAGTTTGTAATGAATGTAACAAGGCAAAGCAATCTGACTCCGCAAACTGTCACGCTTTTTGCTGCGCAAAAAGACGTGCCAGCTTGCTACGCAGTTGTTTGCGGCGTTATATTTCAAATTCCATGGGAGTGGAGATGTTTAAAAATTTAGCAATTATTTTATTAGCTTGTACGCCTCTACCCACGTGGGGAGGTGATTTTGAGTTTTCAGTTGGGGCGGGGTTCCAATATAGTGGGATTATAGGAACTCAATTTGCTTTTAAAGAATATGATAAAAAATATTTTATTTCACTTGGTCTACCAGGTGCATCTGCTGGGATGCAATCTACATTTTCAAGCAATGAAAATCATTCAGTTGGCTTTTCTGTTGGTAAATTAGCAGGTGTTTTTAGCGCGGATACTGAATATGGATTTCTAACGTATAATTATCATTTTAGTGGTTTTCAAAATAATGGCTGGGTATTAGGCACAGGAATTGGATATTATAATAAAAATGAACACAAGGTGTTTTTTGGTAATGGTGAAACTACAGAACGAGAAAATGGGGTGGCTTTAACATTGGATATCGGCTATAAATTTTAAAATATAAGTCACTCAAAAGGACAAATAACAGTTGGTTGTTTTTCGTTCCTCAAACATTATAGCCAACAATTTTAGCCTCTTAGCGGGGCGTTAGTTGCCTGCGTATATTTAAACCTTCGTCCGCCAATTAATTTTTTTAATACCATGTACTTTATATAGGTAATAAATAAAAGTAGATCATATTTATTAAATTAATTATTATCTAACCTAATTGTAATGGAAATTACATTTTTTAATTATAAGGAGATTTATGTGTTTGGTTTTTTAAAAAAATATGATGCTCATTTATGCTCTCCAGTGTCAGGACAAATACTAGATAATGGTAAACCATTAGCTGGTGTTAAAATTGACCGAGTATTAGTAGATTTTGATAGTAAAGAACGAAATGATAGTACACTTACCGATAAAAATGGTTTTTTCAGTCTTCCCCCTGTAAATATTCGATCACGATCACCAGGCTCTTTATTTAGAGAGTTACTCACAAAGCAAAAAATCTATATAAATAGTAAAGGTGATTTTTTTACCCTTTGGTCTAGTACATTATGGGGAGTGGTTCCTATTGCTGCCTATGATAGAAAGTTGTCTCAATTAAATGCAGATTTAAATAACCCTCTAGTATTCTTTCAATTTGCTAATGACGACAGCCCTCATGTAAAACATGGAGCGCGCAGTATTTGTCGTTGGGACACTGATTTTGAAATACATCACATCATTGAAGATTAACAGAAAAATAAAAGGAATTTATAAAACATGCGTGATTTAACTCCACAAATAGCCGTAAAGCTTGCTGAGGCGGCATATGAAATAAAAGATAAGGTGGGAGGGGTCTATGAATCAGATGCTTTAGACTTACTATCAAGAGACTTTGACTTCAACCTCTCGAATAATGTTGTGCAAGGCACAAGTGGCTCCTTAATGGAGCATATTTTTAAACATAAAACAGGTTTTGCTGTAATAGGGACAGGCAAAAAAAGTGGTGATTATAACGGCCATACTGTTATCGCGCTTCGCGGTACAGCGAATAAGCGTGATGTCGTTACAGACATGCATTGTGGCTTAAGTACCAGTGCAAATAACTTACCTGCCCATGCAGGCTTTAACAAAACCTTTAATTCTATTAAGCCAGCACTTGAAGGGTACTTTACAAAAAACAGTTCAGGTCCCGTGCATTGTGTTGGACATAGCTTAGGAGGTGCATTAGCCCACTTAACCGCTAATTGGTTGCACAGCAAACAAAATGGTCGACCAATTAGTTTGTATACTTTTGGCGCACCTCGTGTTGGTTATGCCGGCTTTGCCGACAAAACGAGTAATAGCTTACATCGCGTTTTTCGCTGTACACATTCAGCAGACCCTATTCCTTTAGTTCCTTTTTGGCCTTTTGTTCATACCGAAGGAGAATATACATTAAATGCAGCACCTAACATCAATGCACAAGCGCATAGAATGGCAGGTAATAGTCCCGGATATATCAACACCGCCAGTAGTTTTAAAAGCTTTGCAGCTGTAAATAAACGAAGCGAACATTGGCATAAAGAGCAAGTACGCTTAGATTATGAAAAACGCCACCAAGCGAGTTTTACCTCAAAATGGGCACATCGATTAGGCGCAGCATTAATTACTTTATTAAAAGATACGGGTTTATTGTATGAAGTCCAACACATGATAACGGGTAGTTTAACCTTTTACGATAAAGTGGCTTTGTTGTTAACTAAGATAGCTCACATGCCAGGTAACTTTGCGGAGCAACAAAAAGGGATGTTAGGGCATATGTTAGTGTTTGCAGGTAAGCCAGGGATTGTTATCACAGATTTGTCATATAAATTCATTCGTTGGGTTTTATCAGTCACTCTTGATAAAGTTGCTCAAGTTGCTGGTAGTGCAATTAGTCTGCTTAAATAAAGACACGCAAGGTATCTAAAATAATCAAAAGGCAACTAACAAGCAAATCAATAGGAATTTTACAGCTGGCTGTTTCGTTCCTCAACATTTTTATCCAGCTAGAAAATCCCATTATTTGGGCGTTAGTTGCCTTTTTAATCTTGCGGAAATTTCTGCTTCTGGTGTAAAACTCTCATAATACGAATGGTTTCACCATCAACCCAATAAGAAACGATCATTGATACTTCGGGAATAATTAATATTCGTCCACGAAAAATATCTCTTTGAACACCCATTAATGGATGCTCAAGTAAATTTTCAACTTTAGACTCAATTATTTGGTCGGTTTTTTCTGCTGCTTCTGGGTTAAAATCAAATAAGAATTCAAATATCTTTTCACGGTCATTTAGTGACTCTTCTTCCCAAAAAATCATACTTTATCTCTATTACGGATCTTATTCTTTCTAGCTTCCATCTGGGTTTTAGCTTCATTGTGCTCAATAAAACTAGCTTTACCGTTATCAAATTTATCAAATGCAGCATTAATTTGCTCTGTTAGCCAAAGATCATGCGTCATGGATTTTCGTTGTTCTTCAGCTAAGCCTACGGTAAGCTCTCTGCACGCGTCACTTAATGTTCGGCCTTGGCGTTCAGCCATTAACTGCGCTAAGCGTTTAGTTTCTTCATCAACTCTAAATTGAATGCGAGTGTCCATAATATGTTACCTTTAAGTTATGCTGTACACACAAATGTTAGCACTAGTGTTGTGCTCAGGCAACTAACAAGTCGCTCAAAAGGACAAAAAACAGTTGGTTTTTGCTCCTTCGTCGCTAATTTTAACCAACTATTTTTTGCCTGTTAACAGGGCGTTAAACCTCTAAATCAACGTTTAGAGTATAATTCAACCTTTAAAAGGAACTTAAAAGAAAATGAATGAAATAATTTTATGTAATCGCACTTATAGTGCAAGCGTATTTAAAAATGAATGCGGCATTGGTGTTGAACTAGCTTCATCTCTTACTTGTGCCAACCCAGATATGATTATCGCTAATACGCCTTATTTATTAAAAAATGGTAATTCAGCTGTTGGTAAAACATCATTAGCAAAACTATCTAATCCTTCAATTACCAAAAAACTGACGAGCTTAGCTTTATCTTTTGGTGGTGACAATTTGATTTCTCTTTCGTCCATTAGCTCTCAACTGGAAGAGTATAATGTAGGGTTAATGGGTGCAGCCACCAGTGTCTACGCAAATAGAATAGGAGGTTTCGTTGATTCAGTTAAAAACTACCAATCTGCTTTAATGGAATATAGCCAAGTAGCAAAAAGTAAATCACCTCTTAAAGTAGCCGCTAAACAAAAAGCCAAAATGGCTTTCGATAAAATGCAAAATAGCTTTAAACACGAAGTTGATGTTGTAACAAGCCAAGTTAAATCGAGTCGCGGTACACCACTGACTAATTTTGACCGAGGTGCAAATATCGCCAAAAGTAGTAGAAATATGGCTAAATTAGACATAATGACACCTGTTCAAGCTGACAATATTGTTAAATTTACTAAATACGCAAAAGTTTTAGGCAATGGTCTTACCATTATCGACTTTGGTAGTCGTGTTGGTAATATTCAGAATAGCTATAAAGCAGGTGGTAACTGGGAACGTGAAATGTTTATTGAGTCTAGTAGCTTTGCTGCTAGTGCGACGGTAGGTATTGGTGCCGTCAACGCAGGAGCCGCAGCGCTAACATTTTTAATGGTAGCTACACCTGTTGGTTGGGTTGGTTTAATCGTGGGTGGGTTGGTTGTAGCTGGAGTTGCAGCGTCTTCCTCTATTATGACAAATAATTATATGAAAAATAATAGTGGCGATGCTTACGATGTTATTATGAAAGAGTTAACTCGCTGATGAGTACGACTACAATAATCGTCCTTTTCATAATTACCAGCTCAATGGTGAGTGGAATCTTGTATGTTGCTTTTGGGCAGATAACTGTACGTAAATTAAGAAAGAACCCAAAAACCCAAGCTCTGCTTGGTGTCGAGTATGCTAGTGGCTGGGATATTATTAATGTTGCTCAAGCATTTGCATTTCCAAGGGCTTGGGCTAAAAAGGTAGAAAATAGTAAGTTTTCATTCGTGTATGCTAATGCAACTGCGTTATATGAAAATACAACTAAATTTGATCAGATATTAGGTTTTGTGTTTTATTGGGTGTTAACAACTTCAGGGCTTGTAAGTGCTTTATTAATATTGCTTGATAGTCTTGGCATCTTTAGTAAATAGAGGCTTAACAAGCTGTTAAACAAGGACAAAAAACAGTTGGTTCTTGCTCCTGCGTCGCTTATTTTAACCAACTGTTTTATTGCCTGTTAACAGGGCATTAGCATTCAAGGAGCGGTCATGGAGTTAGAATTTAAAACTGTTTCGGTGACAATCAGTGGTGATTACTACCAAGTGTTGTTTCACGATGACTTAGACACCGAAGATGAACCATATTTCATGATTCAAAGACAATTTGAGTTCCCAGAGGGTGAGGTCTGCCATTTTGAAAGCCACCATGAAAAACTGTGTGAGCACTGCAAAGCTCAATCAGCGTTCCTTACAAAAAACAAATTGCACCTTTCCTACGGGAAAAATCAGGTACGGAGCGTGGAAATAATTTTTGGCACTGATAGTGTTGACTATAAATATTTGGTTTCAACTTTAAAAGAGATGATTCCAGAGTTTTCAGCTGAGGTGTAGTTGAAATGCTAACAAGCGCTTCAAACGGAAAATAACAGTTGGTTTTTGCTCCTGCGTCGCTTATTTTAACCAATTGTAATTTGCCCATTATTTGGGCGTTGGTTTAATTATGACATTTGAGCAGATTCAGCAACAAACTCATCATATTGCAGATACTAAAGTATTAGTCTCGTATGATCGTTTTACTACACGGTTTGAATTAAAAAAAGGTGAAGAGGTTATTTATTCCACGAGGCTTCTTTTTTTACCAATTAAGAATGTAAATATACTTATAAATGAGCAAGAATTCACTTTAAAAATATTTTGGTTTATTTTGTGGAAATCAACTTTAGTAAATAATGATAATGTGGTTATAAAGGAGTTACTTGTTCACCGACGTAAAAAGTCAATAGGACTACTTTCATACTGTGTGCTAGTTAGTTGCATTAAAGTTAGCTTAGATTTTATGGTGTAAAAACCATACAAGAAATTAAACAAGGGCAAAAAACAGTGGGCTTTTATTTAGGCGTTAGATTTATAGGTATAAACAATGAGTAACTTAGTTGTATTAATAACTGGTGCTAATAGAGGCATCGGTTTCGAATTAACAAGACAATACCTTATAAATGGATGGACAGTAATTGCTACCTATAGAAATCTAGAAACGGCGGTTGATCTAATTTCATTGAAAGGTAAATTTCCAAATAAATTGTCTATTGAATTAATGGATATCACTTGCTCTGAAAAAATTAAGACGTTGGCAAGTAAACTTAGCGAGGAAAATATCAAATTAGATTTAATAGTAAATAATGCGGGATATTTGGATCGAGAAAACACAAGTATCCATACTATTAATTATGCTAATGCTGAAATGTGTTTTAAAGTGAATTCACTTGGACCACTATATTTAACTCATTGCTTTTTACCTTTAATGAATAAAAAACGCTTATGTAAGATAGCCGTTATTTCTTCTGCTATGGGGTCTTTGTCGCTAGAACAAAGTGTGGATTGGTATGGTTATCGAATGTCTAAAGCAGCAGCCAATATGCTAGTAGTGAATTTATCAAAAGAGCTTGTTAATGATAATGTCGCTGTGGTCGCTGTTCATCCCGGTTGGGTTCAAACCGATATGGGTGGAGCTACAGCAAGAGAAAATGTTGTAGATTCGGCTCTTGGGATTATGAAAGTTATTCTGAATTTATCTGTTGATAATACGGGAAACCTTTATAGTTTTAATGGTGAGGAGTTACCGTTCTAATGAATCTACAAGGCATTCAAACGGACAAAAAAAGTTGGTTTTTGTCCTTATTTAACAGGGCGTTATATTTTTCTAATAAAGATCTTGGTTGTCCCATAATTCTCTAAGGTAAAAAACGCAGTTTTAAACTGCGTTTTTTGTATGGATACAAGCCTAATTCTTTACCGTATAAGACACTTCAGCTAGGCTTTTAGCCCGTTAATTCTTGCTTGTGCAGTTGTTCATTTAATACCACAACTTCTGCGCGTTTAAAAAAGTTAAAGTCGGTAGCGGTCGCTAGAGTATAAGCACCCATCATACGGCTAACAATTAAGTCGCCATTATTTAGTTTAGGTAACATAATCGATTCGCTTACTACATCAATACTGTCGCATGTTGGGCCTGCAAGTACAGATTCAAAACGCGTGAAATCTTGTTTTACACTGTCGATTGGGTATGTCGCTTCATCAAACATTAAACCGCTGAATGATCCGTAAATACCGTCATCTAAGTAGTACCATGTTTTGCCTTCACGTACCGCTTGCCCCATTATAGATGCCACACTGGTTACGCAACTTGCAACAATAAAGCGACCAGGTTCAGCAAGTATTTGCATGGTTTCTGGCAATTGAGCAAGGGCGACGTTAATTGGCGCGCAAAACACATCAATTGGTAACACGTCAGCACTGTACGGCACCGGAAAGCCGCCGCCTATATCTAATGTGCTTAATGCAGGTAACCCAAGTTCATTTACCTGTAAAACTATTTTCGCACAGGCGTTTATTGCGTCTACGTATTTAGTTGGGTTTGGCGATTGCGATCCAACATGAAACGATAGTCCTTTAATTCTAATACCTAACTGTTGTGCGTAGGTAATGATCTCAATGGCCATTTCAGGACTACAGCCAAACTTTTTAGATAAATCAGCAAATGCATCTTTATTTCGAAAACTTAAACGTACTAAAATTTCGACTTGATCTTTGTAAGCAATAAATTTTTCTAGTTCGTTAATGTTATCCACTACAAACACAGTACAACCGTAAGCTAATGCATGGCGAATGTCGCTATCGCGTTTAATAGGGTGTGTGTGAATAGTGCGCTCACTTGGTACGCCCTCACCTGCAACTAAATCAATTTCGCCACTGGTAGCAAGATCAAAGCTTGCGCCTTCTGCTAATAATGTGCGCACCACTGCGGCTAATGGCAAAGGTTTTAATGCAAAGTGTAAGGTTACGCTCGGTAGTGCATTTTTAAGTGCATGGTATTGGCGACGAATAGCTTCGCAATCAAGCACCATTAAAGGCGCACCATATTGTGCTGCTAGTTGTTCAATTTCTTGATTGGTCGGTTGCGTATAAGCAAAGCATTCACTTTCGTTAGCCGCAGCCGTAACTGCAGGTACTTTGATTTGGAATCCTTCTAATTTTGTTGATAAAGCCATGGTATTCTCCGAGTAAAAGAACGCATTAATTACGTTCTAAGCAACCGCTCGGATAAGGTTTATCTACGAGTCAGTTAAGTGATATTAATAGTGCTTCGCACAGTCAAGTTCACTCTTGGATAGTTACTCATTGCCTTGCTACAAACTAAATTTGTAATGTACTCGGATTGGCTATCATCAAGAAGCGGCGAGATAATAATGTTAGTTTTAAATTTGTGCAACATTTATTTTAAAAAAATAAATTAGCGTAAGAATCGATCAATAACATTCATCAATGGCTTACTTAGCATATCTTTAACTCCTTGTATATCATACCTAAAAACTAAGGGTTTTAGTTGTATAATGTGGTGTTAGCTATAGAGTTTTTAAAAACATAGTAGGTTAAGATGATTAAATAACGTAATGTAATTTTGTCTTTTAACGAGACCTTATACGTACAGGAGATTTAGGCACTTGAATATTTTTATCCCATTAAGCATCATTTTTTTACTTGTTATTATTCAAATCAAGTTATTCAAAGATATGTGTAAATATTTATCTTCAACTTATCCAGAAGAGTGGGAAAAACTATCCGAAAACTCTATGGGAGAAGCGAAAGGCTCAGTGACAAACGCTAATTTATCAGCGTCACTTAAGAGCGGTTTTTTCGCTACTATTTCTGATGATAAAGTTGTCAGGTTTTTGAAAGTTAGAAAATTGGTTATGTATCTCATGGGTAGCATAGCTATTTTGCAATTAATAATGGCATATATACTGTAGTCTATAGTTCAAAAAATTAAACAGGGACAAAAAAACAGTTGGCTTTTGCTGCTGCGTCGCTTATTTTAACCACTATATAATCTGCCGCTTAATGAAGGGCTATTTGTTTAGGTTATCAATCAACTATTGTAATTTAATATAAGGAAGTAAAATGAGAACAATTGGCAATTTAATTTGGTTTATATTCGGTGGCGTAATTATGGGCTTAGCTTGGTGCTTTTTTGGGCTTATAGCCTTTCTTAGTATTGTAGGTATTCCTTGGGGACGCGCTTGTTTTGTTATGGCTGGCTTTTCTTTTTTTCCTTTTGGTAAAGAAGCCATCGCTCGTAATGAATTAACACAATCCGAAGACATTGGTACTGGTGGTTTGGGAATGTTAGGTAATATTATTTGGTTTATTTTTGCTGGCTTTTGGTTAGCTTTAGGGCATGTCTTTTCCGCTATAGCTTGTTTTATTACCATTATAGGTATCCCATTTTCTTTACAACATTTGAAACTTGCGGGTATCTCACTTTCACCAATAGGTAAAACTGTTGTAACGAAAGAGGTTGCAACTGCGGCTCGTAATGCTAATGCAGAAGTTGAAGTTGCAAATTTAAGATCAAACAAATAGTCAAATTTACTACAGAAAATATTGTTGGTTATTGCACTTTATTTACCATGCTAACCAACAATTTTTGCCGTTAAACCTGCCGTTAATTGGCCCCTTATTTCCCCAGTATTAGATTAGTTAAAGAGTAATAAGTTATGGATAGTATTAAGTGGTATAAAAGCCCCGACATGATAGTTGCCTTATCGGCACTGCTAATTGGTTTAGTCACCGCTTTCACTTCGATATATTCAGCATATATCGATCGTGAATATGCGAAATCATCCGTATGGCCTAGATTAGAAATATTCAGAAGCGTTAACCCTAATTCATCCTTTAGTTACGGCGTAAGTAATAATGGTACTGGCCCTGCTTTAATTAAATATGCAAAAATTAAATATGGTACTAAATATATAAAGACTTGGAGCGAAATAGAGGCTTTTCAGAATATTATACAGTCGCATATTAGCAATCGGACCTTATCACCTCAAAAAGGTGTTACTCCAGTTTCATATAAAGGTGAGAAGGTAAAAGACCTTCTAAAAGCAGATACTCAAATAAAAATAGAACTTTGTTATTGTTCTATTTACGAAGAATGCTGGCTCATTGATAAAAGTAATAATCCCTCACCTGTAAAAGCTTGTTATATCGATGATGACGAAATATTTCTACAATAAACAATCTGCTCATTAAGTATTAGCATCCAAGGCAGTGCTGAGTATATTTTTAATATGGTGGCCTTGTAGTAACTTCAACACTCAAAAGGAAATATTCGTGGTCATAAGCGAAGCATGATCATACTGTATTGTGGTGGAATATTAGTGGCAGGTACTTTGCTTTAATGCCTGGTAGGCTATTAAATATTTGGCTTGTTACCTAATGGGTGTATTAACCATTAGATAAGTCATTTAAAAGAAACGTTATGGGCTCTTAATAAGTTATTAGGGATTAAAGGAAGTATTGTGTACACCGATAAGAATAAATTTTTAATCATTGGCTCAATATGTAGCGCGCTTGCCGCTCTAGTTCATTTAGGCTGCATTATATTTGGTGGTAATTGGTATCGCTTTTTTGGTGCTGGAGAACAAATGGCAAAAATGGCTGAAAATGGTCATTGGTATCCAACTGTAGTCACGTTAGTCATTGTTCTTATACTGTCAGTTTGGTCTCTGTATGCCCTATCAGGTGCGCGAGTAATTTTTAAAATGCCATTTCTTCGTTTAGGCTTAGTTTTAATCTCTGCAATATACTTAATCCGTAGTCTGGCATTCGTCAGTATAATGCCAATGTTTCCAGAAAACAGTTTAACATTTTGGCTAGTTAGCTCAGGTATTACTTTCACTATTGGGCTATTGTATGCCATTGGTACTTTTCAAGTATGGTCACACTTTAGTAGCGAAAGTGCCCAGTTATAACTTTAAACGGAGCATTCATGAAACCAATCGTTTTAGTTACAGGCGGTAGCAGAGGCATTGGTGCCGCGACATCTAAACATTTAGCCATACAAGGTTATGCTGTTTGCGTAAATTATATTTCAAATGAAATTGAAGCGAATAAAGTTGTCGCTGAAATAAATGACAATGGCGGTGTTGCTATTGCCGTACAAGCAGATGTATCTCAAGAAAAGGATGTTATTCGTCTTTTTAATACAATTGATCAATCATTGGGTAAAATTACACACTTGGTTAATAACGCTGGGATTTTATTTCCACAAATGCCGATATCAGCAATGACAGCAGAAAGAATTAATAAAGTATTAACGACTAATGTCACAAGTTACTTTTTATGCTGCAGAGAAGCGATAAATAGAATGGTTGAAGGTGGTGCAATAGTTAATGTATCGTCTGCGGCTTCAAGGCTAGGCTCTCCTGCGGAATATGTTGATTATGCAGCGTCAAAAGGCGCGATTGATACTTTAACCACGGGATTGTCTCTTGAAGTTGCAAATAAAAATATTCGTGTAAACTGTGTGAGGCCAGGGTTTATTTATACAGAAATGCATGCCGATGGCGGTGAAGTGAATAGAGTTGAACGTGTTAAATCATCAATACCATTACAACGAGGTGGTAAGCCTGAGGAAGTAGCGGCTGCTATCGCTTTTTTATTATCAAATGAGGCTTCATTTATTACCGGTTCATTTATTGATATAGCTGGTGGCAAATAGCTTTATAACTAAGCATTACACAGTTCAAAGAATAGTCTATTACTTAATTATTCAACATTTAGCAAGTAAAGCCTCATTCAGCCAAAGCAGAAAGTATTTTTATACTCTTAAAGACATTATTTCGACTAAAGGTAATATATTAAGTACACCTATTTCACGGATAATTCACAATAAATGAGTTATTCTTCAACCTCATTATATTTAAGGAAATTATATGATTTATTCGACTACTGAGTTTATCCCAGGAAAAGAAATAGCAGAAATTGTTGGAGTCGTTACCGGCAATGTAGTCCAAGCAAAGCATATTGGCCGTGACATTATGGCTGGCTTAAAAAATATCGTTGGTGGTGAAATACGCGGTTACACGGAGATGTTAACTGACGCAAGAGATATAGCAATTCAACGTCTTATTGCAAGTGCTCAGGAAAAAGAAGCTGATGCCATTGTTGGCATTCGCTTTACTACAAGTGCGATAATGGATGGTTCATCTGAAATTATGGTCTTTGGAACAGCAGTTAAATTAAAAAAATAATATTATGACTTTTTCATGCCTTAGTATCGCTCTTTAATGTAGGTGAAAAGCTCGCTTGGGGTAAATATATTTATATTGATGATCTTGTCACAAGTGCTGCTCATCGTTCAACTGGCGCTGGAACCCTCTTAATTAACTGGTTTAAAAAATATGCACAAGAAATAGGTTGTCAGCAACTGCATTTAGATTCAGATGTTCAACGATTCCCCGCGCATAGGTTTTATCTACGTGAAAGATTTACTATTGCTAGCCATCATTTTTCAATCACGGATATTGGCCTCGAGTAAATAAGTATCAAATATGTTTACTACTTAATGTATATAAGCCTTAAATTAGTTGCCCTCTCTGAAAACAGGCCCCGAGGTTACTTTCATGTTATTTATAAAAAAGGAATATGATTTTTGATCAAAAATGAAGACATAGCGCTTTTAAAATAACGGCTGAACAACTCACTTTTATTATATTTTTTGCTGTAAAATATAGTGACTAATTTATTTGTTATATATCATCATTTACTATAATTCCCTCCCTTATAAAGGACTACTGTGCATGAAAAAATTTATCTTTTTATTTATTCATTTTGTTTTGTGTTTTCAATCTATACAGGCAAAAGAAGCGCCAAAAGATTTTGTACTACCTGACTATGCAAACTTAACTGAAGCAAGCACTGAAAACTGGCTAGAGATTGCAGGGGTATTTGGAGGTATTACATACTTAGGCGCCAAAGAATGGGAATGGGGAAGTTCAAGCTTTAAGTTTAATGATGAAGGCTGGTTCGGAATGGATACCGGTAGTGGTGGCGCAGATAAATTAGGGCACTTATATTCATCTTACGTAATGACTGAGTTTCTTACCCATCGTATGAATAAAAAAGGCTATAGCATTGAGTCTTCGGCTAAATACAGTGCTTATGTTAGTTGGGGATTAATGTTATACGTTGAAATATTCGACGGCTATTCTTCAGATCATGGTTTTAGTTATGAAGATTTAATTGCTAATACAACAGGTATTGGCGTGTCATATTTAAAAGCTAAATACCCTGATATCTTGGGAGATACGCTAGATTTAAGAATAGAGTATTCTCCATCGAGAGGCATGAAAGGGTTTCATCCTGTAACGGATTATTCAGGTTTAAAATACTTAGCAGTGACAAAATTGAGTGGTATTGATATGTTTAAAAATACCCCACTTAAATACTTAGAGTTCCAAGTAGGTTACTACAGTCGTGGTTTTAAAAAGGATGACCGTCCATTCACTGATTATAAAACCTCAGAAACATTTATTGGTATTAGTTTAAATTTATCTGAGCTTATTTTTAAACCGTACCGCAAAAAATTAGGCAAAGTAGGTAAATATGCCAATACTCTTACGCAATATATTCAAGTGCCAGGAATTTCAATTCGCGAAAATATAAAAAGCCGCTCGATGCTTGCCGAACCACAGTAATCTTTACGGAGATAATAAATGATGAACATTAGTGAAATAACTACTTTTTTCGGATGGTGCACTTTAATTAATATGAGTGTTTACACATTTTCAGCATTATTCATTATGGTGTTTAAAAGCTTTACTACGAATCTTCATAGTAAACTAATGGGCATGAATCCAGCAGAGCTACCTTCGCTATATTTTAAATATTTAGGTAATTATAAAATAGCAATTCTACTTCTGAATTTTTCGCCATATATCGCATTAAAAATAATGGTTTAATACCAACTCCCACATAAAAATTATTAGTTCATTATGGCATTTGATCGCGGTTTAGAAGAAAGACTTTTGGAGCACTTACAAGATCGTCAAGATCTAGTGGTAAAAAGAATGTTTGGCGGTTTATGTTTCTTACTTTCTAAACACATGTGCTGTGGAATAATTGGTGATAAGCTTATGGCTCGTATAGGGCCAGAAAATTACGAAAAGTGCTTATCTGAACCTTATGCAAAGGAAATGGACTTTACTGGAAAACCGATAAAAAGCATGGTTTATGTTCTTTCAGATGGCTTTGAATCTGATGATGATTTAGCATCTTGGGTAAACATCTGCATTACATACGTTGACTCTTTACCACCTAAGCAACCTAAACTGCCTAAAAAAAGTAAATATATCAATAAAATGCACAAATAAAAATAAAAAAAACCTGACGAGAAAAACGACATAATGAGATATTTAATTTTACTGTCTATGCTAATAATGATACCAATCTCACTAACTATGTGATCATTTCTACTGGTTAAAACAACCAACTACTGCGTTATTTATTTAATAATTAGAACAACTAGTTATTAAAATAAATTCCTTGTATTTGGCCATTTTTCCTGCGTATAAAGTAGACCACTTAATTAATGAAACTGGTATGAGTGGATGTAGTTCAACATCAACATTCAACTCAAATACCGATATTACAAGTATTATGAACTTAATCGCATTAAGTGAAGCAAATGCCCCAAGAGGTGTGAAAGGTACTTTTCAATTCCCAATCAAAGCTGCGGGTAGTCAAAATAATGTTATCTTTTTGAATACAGAAACTAATTATAGGGATAGAAGGAATATTACTGTCGCTATACACCCAAAATTAATTGATGCATTAACGATAAAGTATGGCGTTTCTCCTGAGATATTCTTTATTAATAAAACAGTTGAAGTCACTGGCGAAGCTAAGCGTGTAAAAATTCATTTAGCTGTGGATGGTAGAAAAACAACAAAGTATTACTTTCAAACTCATGTAAGGGTTACTTCTTTAAATCAGATTAAAGTATTACCTTGAAACTACTAGAAAAAACTTAATTTGAAATGAAACTAGGATCGATTACGAGTCCTAGTTTCACTAAATAATTTTCGTATCGAACATGCTTAACTATCACGAATTAGAGCTATCGCAGAGTAAAGCTATCACTGATTAGAAATTAACAGCGATAATTTAATACAAATATTTTACTACCGACCTTTGAGGGCTGATTTAGCTTCCTACTGTAAACTTAGTATCAGCGTCTCTTAGTAAATAAAGAGCAGCACAAGCAGCAAGCATAGGCCATGCAGCAAAGAATAATAAGTGTTTGAACGCATCAAGGTATTGTTCGTAAGCAGAAAACGTTGAACCAGCATGCATAAGGAAAATAATACCGTAAGTGATACGTTTTTTAATACCAAAAAGAAAAGCGAAAACCAAAATAAGCTGTAAACCACCTAAAATATAGGCTATCGTTTCACTTAAACCACCAATATTATAAAAACCTTCAAAAATACGAATGCTATGACCTGGATTAACAAATTTATCAATCGTCCAGATAAACATCACAATAAATACGCCTAAACGTAACAAAAATAAAGACCATTGAAGTTTATTCTCTAAATCAGTATTTGCTAATTGTAAAGATCCTGACTTTTGGGTTGATTGGGCGGTGTTCGACATATAAATTCCTTAATTAAATAAAAGTTTTGTTCACTGCCAAATAGACCGAGTAACGCTTGATAACTTTCAAAAAAATTATATTTAATTTATTTATTTTGTCTTTTTACTTACCTCTTTAAATGGCATGGAAAGCAACGTTAGCATAGTGGTGCTTTTTTCATCTGCTGGATATTCTTTAAGACCAATATCTAACTGTTGATCTGTTTTAATTGCACTTTCTTTATAGCTACCAAATAACCTATCCCACCAAATCACGCTAAAGCCATAATTACTGTTTGTTTCTGATACTACTTGGCTATGATGAATGCGATGTAAAATTTGCGTCATCAATAATAAACGTAAAGGTTTCTCGATAGCTTTAGGTAGACGTATGTTTGCATGATTAAACAAGGCCAAACCGTTTAAAGCGATCTCAAAAATTAATATCGCTATAGCAGGAGCACCTAAAGCCGTTACCACAATTAATTTAATAAGAATGCTTAATACAATTTCAATCGGATGAAAACGTAACCCTGTACTTGTGTCTACATGCGCATCAGCATGATGTACGCGATGTAAACGCCATAACAGTGGAACTACATGGAACATTCTATGTTGCCAATAAATCACTACGTCTAATATCAATAAACTTAATACAATTTTTAACCAATCAGGTAAATTTAGATTGGTATAGAAAACTTGGTTAAACAAGCCAATACCGTTGTCCATGTTAAAAAGCGCAACAACGGTTAAACCAATAGGAATCGTTAAACGCGCAAGTATTGACGAAGCAAATACTAACCCGAAGTTAGCCCTCCAACGTTTAGCATTGCTAATAGGAGATTGTCGTGCCGGTTTTTGCCATTCAAGTAGCATCATAATAATGAGTACACTAAAAAAACAACCAAGACGCCACCAAACTTCGTTAGTCATTTTTAACCTCGGTCTCTTCAACGGTATTCGTGTTTACATTGCTTTCAAATTCAGCCGTGCGTTCTTTCAATAAGGCTTCTTGCGCTTTAAGTGTATTATAGCCACCATGTATACGGGTAAAAATAGTAATCATACACGCAAATGAAAACAACAGCGCTAACCATGGAAATGATTGTGGCCAAAGACAAAAGGCAACAAACAAAGCAATAGTTTCAGTGCCTTCAGTTAAACCATTGAGGTAATAAAAGCTTTTATATTTGAATTGTGGTTTATCAATTTTGAATTTTTCAGCAGCAATAGCAAAAGCGAGAAAGCTTGAGCCTGTCCCAATAAATGTCGCGAGTAAGACAGCCCCTGCGATACCATTCAATTCAGGATCGGCAAAGATGAAACCTAATGGAATAGCCGCATAAAATAAAAAGTCTAAGGTGATATCTAAAAAACCACCAGCACTCGAACTTTGATTAGCATAACGTGCGAGTGCGCCGTCTAAACCATCTAAAATACGATTTACGACAATAGCAGCAAGTGCCCAATACCATAACTGAAACGCTAATAAGGGCACTGCCAGCATTCCCACTAAAAAACCATAAAAAGTTAATTGATCGGCAGTGATGTTACGTTTGTGCAATAAGCTAACAACAGGTGTTAACAATGATTTTATAACGGGCGTGATATATTTGTCTAACATACAACTTACTCTGTTTTAGCTAAACTAAGGTTAATCTTTAGTTCAGCTTGCTTAAGGTAATGATTTTTCCATCTGCGGCTTCTGCATCACTATGGTCATGGGTAACCATAATCGCAGGCAGTTGATGATATCGAATTTGTTCAAACACTAATTCACGGGTATCTTCACGCAATTGTGAATCTAGCTTACTGAAAGGTTCATCCAGTAAAATGGCTTTGGGTTCACTTAGTAATACTCGAAGCAATGCAACACGTGCTTGCTGTCCGCCAGAAAGGTTATCAGGGTGACGATCAGCCAAACCTTTCAAGCCAACTTGCGCTAATGAAGCTTCTATTTTATCAAGACGTTGTTTTTTATTACCCGGCGGCATAGCAAAAGCGATATTACCTGCCACTGATAAATGAGAAAACAACAAAGCGTCTTGATATAAAACGCCAACATGACGTTGGTGTGCAGGTGTAAAGGTAATATTAGTGTCGTTCAACCACACTTCTCCATCGGCATGAAAGCCAGATGGAAGAGCGCCGGTTAGCCAGTTAAGTAAACTTGATTTACCACTGCCCGACGGCCCCATAAGTGTGAGAATTTCGCCACCATTAACTTGTTCGTTTAAACTCAGTAATAACTCGTTTTGACGAAACAATTGTAAATTCTTTATATGTAAAGATGATTGCATTTAATAACCTTAACGATGTGCAACTTTGTAAATAAACTTAGGTAAAACCCACGCCAATATAAAACCAATAAGCGGTAATAACATTTGCATAAGTGCGTACACAGCGCTGGTACGTCGACTTGCGCCATTAGCTAGGGTGATAGCTTCTGTGGTAATGGTAGTTATACGTCCCCCGCCAGCTAATAATGTTGGTAAGTACTGACCAAAACTTATTGCTAAACCTAATGCAGCCGCAATTAAAATCGGTGCAATTAACTGCGGAAGTTTTACTTTTAAGAACACTTTACAAGGTTTAGTGCCTAAACTGGCAGCAACAATAGCAAAACGTGAATCTAATTGTCTGTAACTACTCGCCAAAGACAAAAACACATAGGGTAAAACAAACAACAAATGCGCTATCACCACATTAATATAGCTAATAAAACTGACTTGTACTGCTATTAATTGTTGTATCCAAACAAGTCCGAATAAAAACGCAATACTAGGCACAAGCAAAGGAATATAAATAATTAAACTGGTAAAGCGTGACAGTAACTTTCCTTTTATTTGCTCTGATTCTAAGCAAAGTAGCGTTAATGAAATCGCAATTAATGTCGTTATGATACCGATAACAAGGGTGTTAACTAAAGGCTCGCCCATTTGCATTACAGCACTTTTCCAGTGTAATAAAGTAAATGAATCAGGTAGTGCCGACGGGAAACGCCAAAAACCTGCAATTGACCAAAGCACTAAACCAAGTAAAGCTAGGCCAATAAAACTAATAACTAATATCGTTATCGCACCTGTCACTTTTTGCCAGTAAGAGCCACCGTATTCGCGCCTGCCATTTGTGAGTGATTCACAAAATAAGCATTTAACAAGTTTTTCACCTGCAAGCCATAATGCTAACAAACCACCTGTTAGTGCTAGTTGTATTAAAGCCCCTGCTGAGGCCTTAATACGTAAATTTAAATCAACATCGTTAAACCAATGCATAATAGCAACAGCAAGTGTTGGTGGCGTATTAGGTCCTAATATAAGCGGCATTTCGACGCTTGAGCTAGCGTAAGCTAATACGGCTAGAAGTGGTAAACGTAATAAAGGATATAAGCTAGGTAGTATGACTTTAAAAAAGGCAGTCATTGGACAGTAGCCTAAGTTAAGCGCTACTTTATGTTGTTGGCGAAGTTTTTTACCTAGTTCAGGTTGTGCTAATGCACCTAAAGCCATTAACAATAAGAATGGTAGCTCTTTTAAGGTTAAACCTAAGATGATACTAATACCGTAAGGATCGTGCGGAAAAATACCATTAGGCGCTAATTCCCAACCACTTAACCAAGGTGAAAATATACGAGAAATCATACCCGATGGTGCAATTAAAAATCCAACCGCAATTGCCGCCGCCGCATGAGGAATAACAAGAATAGGACTTAAAACTTGTTGAATACGATCTAACCACACACTATTAAAGAACGCTGCCAGGATCATTAAGGTAACAACAAAAGCGAGTAACGTACTCACTAAACCTGTCGCAAGACTTAAGCCGATCATCTGGCCAAAACCTGATGTTTGCCAAAGAGCGTTAAAACCCTGCAGGCCAAATTCATATTGACTCAGCGCGGGTGCCCAACCAAAAGCAGGAAGTAAAACGCCAATTAAGCCGCCAAATACAGGCACAATTAATAAAAGCAGTAAAAACTTAGGGCTGAATTTAACCATACGTGTAAACCAATCGGTTGAATGATTTAACTGACTGCCGCTTTGGCTATTTTTTTGCTTACTTTTTTGAATAGTACTTTTACTGCGGTTTATTTCAGTCACGGAGTAACACCATAACGTTTTTTCCAGCCTTGCGTTATGGCTTCAACCCAACTTGGGTGAGGCTCACTTAAGGTACGTGTAATACTATTAAAAGCTAAAGCACTTGGATGTGGTGTTTGTGTTTTAAATAAGTTTTGTTGTAATGCTGTTAACGTAGAAGCAATAAGCACTGTTTTATCACCCCATACTTCTGCTTGTTGCTTATAAGCTTGTGCTTGTGGGCTCAATAAAAAGTTTGCGACAAGTTGTGCGCCTGCGCCATGGCTAGCATTGTAAGGAATGCCAACAAAGTGTGTATTACTTAAACTGCCATCTGACATAGCATAGCTACGAATGCTTTGTGGTAAATCGTAACGTTTAACCGCTGCCGGAATTTCAGGGCCTGAAAAAGTAAATGCTAAACTTAATTCTGTGTCATCCACTAAACGACGCATTTCAACGCCAGTTTGCATAAAATGTTTACCTTTGCGCCATAAGTTAGGATGTAATTCGTCTAAAAAAGCCCATAAAGGCTGTAAAACTTCTTCGATATTTTCTGATGTTGCAGGTGCATACAGCGGGTTTTTATAGCTAGCGCCACTTTTTTTATGTAAGTTTTTATCTTTTAAAGTAGCAAGGCCATCTTGATGCAAAACCACCAAAGCATATTTTAAAAAACTCAAACCTAAAAAAGCAGGCGGCTTTGGATAACTAAACCGTCCAGGGTGCTGTTTCGTCCACGTTAATAGTTCGGCTAAGTTTTGCGGAGGTGTTGCCGTAGCAAGTTGATCGTAATAAAAAGTCAGTGATGCTTGGCCCCATGGTGATTCCATACCTAAAGTTGGCACACCAAAATCTAGGGTAACAGCAGGGTTGTTCTTAGGATCGGTTAGCTGAAAGTTAGGGAGTTCGTCCGCCCACCCCTTTAATAAGAGAGAATGCTGAGCCATGGTCGAAAAGTTAGCACCGTTGATCCAAACTAAATCAACATTCCCTTGAGCGTTATTGTTCGCTGATTTTTCAGCCAATACACGGCTCACCGCTTCACTGGTGTCGCTAAGTTTTACATGTTGTAAATTAATGTGGTATTGCTCTTTAACTTGCTGTGCAACCCATTGAATATAAGCATTGATTTGAGCGTCTCCGCCCCAGGCATGAAAATATACAGGCTGACTTTTACCTTTTTCTTCAATATCTTGCCAATGTAAATTTGAAGCTATGCTAGTTACTTTTTTACTTGGTGTAACTTCATTAAATACAGTTTCATTAAGTACACTTTCGCTAGGTATAGTTTCATCAGGTACGGTTGCATTTACATTCGTTACACTAGCTAAAGCCCATAAAAGGCTTGCCCACAAAGCAACAATCAATAATTGCTTTGTGGTAGTAATAAAATAGCTAAACGAAGATAACAAGTGTTTAACGCGCGGCATTCAAGTCCCAGTTATAGTCTAAAAAGTCAATATCTACTTGGTTCATCTTTAGTAACTTTTGTTGTGTTTCTGTTAAGTTCAACGCGCCACTATATAACAGTATAAAGCTTGTTAATGAATTAGTGCCTCTAAAACCTTTTTCAAAATCACCACCATACCACTTAAAAATTGATGAAATTTGTAATTCTTTGGTCGTTAATTTGTTACGACTTTCATCACTTAAAAAACGTATTGTTTGTTGTTGTAACTGCTGTTCTAGCTTACTTTCAGTATACGCTTCACCGCGTAAAGCTGGACAACCAATACTGGCACAATTAACGGCAAAATGAATACGTGGATCAGGGTAATTACCGCTACCACGAATTAATTCATGTTCAACTTCATCTAAACTACGCTTTTTACCTAATAAAGAAACAAACTCTTTGCTCCAAGGAGAGCTAAATAAGCTCCCTAGATCTTTAATTGATTCCAGTTCAGGGTATTCAGTTAAGATAAATGACACTGTCCATGCATTGTATGCATTAATTAAAAAAGCTAACTGTTTGGCATTTGACCATTGATCGAAAGTAGCTTGGTTAATATTGCTTAATGACGTTAAATAATGGTTTAACGTCACTTCTTCTTTTTTAAATCCCGCATAGTCAACGGCTGTACTATGATCATTATTAATGCTTTTAACATGTTTGCTTAACAATGCTTGCCAAGGTTCATGTATGTCCTGCGCAAAACTAACAGAACTACAGAATACACTTAACGCAATTAATAGAGTGCTTAGTGGCTGTTTAAACGGCTTAAGCATAGTTTGCCTAACTATTTGTAATACAGATAACATTAGCCTCTTCTCCAGGTGTGATATTTCTCAAGCCAATTTAAAACAGTTTCTGGCGCATGTGCTCTTTTCCATTCGCCTGCTGCATACTTGTTACCTTCAGCCCATGTTGGATAACTGTGGATAGTACCTAAAATTTTGTTAAGGCCTAAACCATGTTTCATTGCTAAAACAAACTCAGCGATTAAGTCACCCGCATGTTCAGACACTACCGTTACACCTAAAATTTTGTCTTTGCCTTTTGGCGTAATAACTTTAATAAAGCCCTTAGTAGCACTGTCTGTTATTGCACGATCCAGCTCTTCAAATTCAAAACGTGTAATTTCGTAATCTATACCTTTATCAATAGCATCTTGTTCATTTAAACCAACACGTGCTACTTCAGGATCAATAAACGTGGTCCATGGAATAACGCGGTAATCGACTTTGAACTTCTTAAGATGACCAAATAAACCGTTAACTGCTGCGTACCAACCTTGATGTGCTGCAACATGAGTAAACTGGTAAGGACCAACAATGTCACCTGCTGCAAAAATATTTGGGTATAAGGTTTCTAAATATTCATTGGTCACAACTGTACGGTTAGTTTCAATACCTAATTCTTCAAGTCCGTAACCTTTAAGACGTGCACTACGCCCTACTGCACATAATAACTCATCGTATTCAATTTCTAATTCTTTATCATTATGCTTAACAATAATGAACTTCTTACCGTCACGAGCTTCACAGCGTAATGCTTGATGCGATGTTAAAATATTAACGCCACTTTCTGTTAACGCTTCGTGTGCGAAGGTAGACACTTCAAGATCTTCTTTGATCATGATGCGTTCTGCCATCTCAACTTGTGTAACGTTCGAACCTAAGCGAGCAAAACTTTGTGCTAACTCACTACCAATTGGACCGCCACCAAGAACAACAAGTTTTTTAGGTGCTTCGTCTAATTCTGCAAACTTACTCCATAATGTATCACTAGTAACATAACCGGTTTCTTCAATACCTGGTAAAGGTGGAACAAATGGGCGTGCGCCAGTAGCAATAACAATAGTACGAGCAGTTAATGTTTGTGTACCACCATCGTTAAGTTTAATTTCAACAGTCCATGGGTCGATTAACTTACCGTAACCTTTAACAACTTCTACGCCTAAGTCGGTGTAACGTTCAACACTATCGTGTGGTGCAACGTCTGCGATAACTTTATGAACACGTGCCATTACTTTTTTGAATGAAAACTGTGGCGTTGCGTTTTCAAGGCCATAATGTTCACCGTGACGAATTTGTTCCGCTATTTTTGCACTTTTAATAATGGCTTTACTTGGCACACAACCATAGTTTAAACAGTCACCGCCCATTTCACCCGCTTCAATCAGCGTTACTTTAGCTTTTACCGCAGCGGCGATATAACTAGTCACTAAACCACCAGCACCCGCACCGATAACAATCATGTTACGGTCAAATTGTTTAGGTTTTGAATAGTTTTTGTATACTCGACGTTTTTTAAACACGTTGATGATTCCTTTTGCAATAAATGGGAATATTCCTAATAAAGCGAATGATAAAATTAAGTTAAAAGATAAAATGCCCGATAAACTATCTATTTTTGCAAGCTCAGTTCCGGCGTTAACAAAAACAAAAGTACCTGCAATCATACCGACTTGGCTTACCCAATAGAAAGTCCAAGATTTAATTGCGGTAACGCCCATTAATAAATTAATTAAAAAGAATGGGAAAACGGGTACTAAACGTAAAGTGAATAAGTAAAAACCACCCTCTTTTTCTACACCCGCGTCAATAGCAGCTAATCGCTCTGGGAACTTCTGCTTGATAGAATCGCGCAGTAAATAACGTGAGACTAAAAACGCCAAAGTAGCACCAATAGTCGAAGCAAAAGAAGCAACCAATAAGCCTTCTACTAAACCAAATAAAGCGCCCGCAGCAAGTGTTAAAATAGCAGCACCCGGTAATGAAAGTGCAGTTACGACAACGTATAAAACAAAAAATCCGCCAATCACTAACCAAGGCGATTGCTCTCGCCACTCGTTAAATTGTGTCATTGACCCTTTTAGCCCATCTAACGTTAATAGTTGGTTTAGATCAAAATGAAAGAATAGTGCTACCAAAGTAACCGCGATGATCAATAAGAGTAATTTTTTTAACATGAATTATTGCCTTAAAATGTATATTGTAGAGTGACTTTGGCGTGAATAGGTAATTCAGGAAACACCAAAGTTGAACCAAAATAACCACCCTCAAATACAGGCCTCCAGTTTTTTTGATTGGTAATATTGTTAATATCAACACGTAGTTTTGCTTGTTTGTTAATAGTATAGCTAGAATTAACATTTAACGTGTATTGATCGCGAATTTGTACTGTCGCTAAATAATCAAGTGGGTAACTTGATGTATAAAGGGCAGCAAAACCTGCTTGCCATTTATCGGTAATATAACGACCACCATTTAGTGTTAATGATTGTTCAGGAATGCCTTGTAATCGACGATTTGAACGTTCAAATGACGCGAAATTTGGCGCGCCTATACCAGTACCTTCAATGATATCTGGACGAGAATTATCAAAAGCGTCTGCTACTTGTGTTGAGCTTTGGCTACTAGTTGAATTGTCATAACGCGCATCAATATAGCTGTAACCAAGATTAAACCAATAAGGTGCAGCATCATAAAATACTTGTAACTCGACACCTTTCGTTTCTATGCCAGTGTTACTACCATCTCGGTTACGTAAACTTCGACGTTGATTAAATATTGCCGTGTCAACATACCAAGAACTATCGCTAGGAATATATTTTAAGCCTACTTCATGCAGGGTGTTATCAGTTGCAAAGTTTTGTGCACTAATTAAATTATCTACACCTAATGAAATACCACCAGCCATACTATTTGATGTTGCTTGATTATAACTAGTCGCTGCATATACGGTAATATCAGAATATAGCTTATAGTTAATGCTCGCTTGACCAGAATGTAGCGTTTCATTAATCGTATCTTTTGCGGCTTCTTGCCCTGTAGGAGCGATAGGATCTCGAGCTTTCACATCGTAAAAATCAATACGATACCCTAGGTTTGTACGTAAACGATCACTCCATTGACTATCTTGCTGAATGGCAAAGCCTGTTTGCCAGGTCGTTGAGTCTGTTGTATCTGATAATGAGAAGTCACCAACATTGTCGCCATTAATGTCGTACTGGCCACCAGGTGAAACAAATAAACCAGAACGTAGTTCAACTAATTTAGCTTGCTGCTCTGCTGTTAGCGGAATACGGCGGTTTTCAAGAGAGCCGGTTAAATCAATAGGTAAATCCGCTTCTGTGGTAAATTGGCTGTAACCCAATACTTTGTTATAACGCACATCAACAGCGAAGATAGTTTGTTGCTCATTATTCCAATCATGACTTAATTCTAGTCTATTTTGCGCAGTATGAGCGCCGTCTATTATTTCAACAAAACTATTTTGTGCAATTTCATCACGAGTTAAGTGCTGGTAATACGAGATATTTTTTAATCGTGTTTGGCCACTTAACTCTCGGGTGTAAGTGCTATGTAATAAAAAGGTAGTTGCATCATTTTCGTTATCTGGGTCAGTTAATACATTACTTCTGCTTATTTGTACTTGCCCTGTAGGAGAAACAATAGCGCCCGCACCAGGTACAGTGCTGCCATTACTTTGTACACCTTGCCCTGTAATATATAAACCATCATCAATTAACGCTTGTGTAGGACGGTTAATCCCTGCGTTGTCTGTGAACTCAACTTGATAATATTCGAAATTGATATCCCAAGTACTTTGACTGTCTGGTAAAAAACGAAATGCAGTGAAAAGACTGTCGCTTTTAAAACTACTGTAATCATAGAAACTGCCATTATCGATATGCTCCGCGCTAACACGAATACCGCTTTCACCTTCAACAATCGGGGCGCCAACATCAATTTGAGCACTATATTGATCCCAGCGACCAGCGGTTAAATTAATTTTTGCCGTACGTTCATCAATAGATGCTTTTTTTGACTGTAAATTAACAAAACCACCATTACGTTGGCTACTACCGAACAACACTGTTGGCGCGCCTTTAACAACATCTATTTGATCAACCGAATTAAATGATAAAGGTACACCAAAGCCATTATTACCGGCTTGTCGACGCATACCATCTTGAAATAACTCACCTAATTGGCCGCGTAGTGTCGGTAAACTTGGTGCACCAAAACCACTTGCCGAATAACTATTAGGGCTAACCGCTAAAATATCTTGCAGACTGGTAATATTAAGCTGCTCCATCATTTCTTTAGTGATAGGCGTAATTGAACGAGCAATATCAGCTAACCCTAAGTCATCTCCAAAAGGGCCACTAACCATGGCATTTTTAGGAGAAATATTGTGGTTTTTAATCGCTTGTCCTGATATTTCAATCACTTCTGTTACTTCAGTGCTAGATTCACTTTTTTCTTCAGCATTCGCGATTGGAATTTGAAGAATAAAAAGAATGCTAAGAGTTATTAAGCTGTACTTCATGTTTCTATTTTTAATTATCGTTATATGATGACAAAATAGACCTAGGTTACTAAAAATAAATTTCAATTTTTATTATTGTTGGCTAACTTTATGCACAATCTGTAATTGATTAATGGTATTAATAAAGCATAAACCTCTTATATGTAATAACTGCAGCAAAGCGCTTAGGCCCAATAACAATATAACGCTAGTTCACTCTTTTATTATTGGTTTTGTTATTTCTTGGGTGCTTAAAAATTACACAGAACTCAGTTTTATGTGGGTAATGAGCGTAGGCCTTTTTTTTATTATATTTTTTCAGCCGATAATTGATTTGTTATTCTCTCTTGAAGAAGACGATACTCTCTGATAATTTCCTAATACCAACGTATACTAATTTCAGTGAATACTTGTTACTGACAAAAAATACAAAGACTCGTTACCGTTTATTCGAGTTAACTTTATTTTATATTTACCAAACAATGACACATCACTAAACTAATGTGTTAATTACAAAGGATATCCAATGATAGATTTCGATAATAAAGGTTTTTTCAAACTTAAGCAGAATGCTGAATACGCAGAAAAAGTAAATGATTTACTGTTAGATGATGAACGAATAGTTGATTCATTTAAATCAATGCGAGATGGCGTTATTTTTACCAGCAAAAGAATTATCGCCGTTAATGTGCAAGGGATTACTGGCAGCAAAAAGGATTTCACTTCATTACCTTACAAAAATATTGTTGCGTATTCTATTGAAACATCAGGCACGTTCGATCTTGATTCTGAATTAGAAATTTACTTTTCAGCGATTGGTAAAGTTAAATTTGAATTTACAGGCAAGTCTTCAATGGTTGAAATATCAAAAATAATTTCAAGCTACTTACTGTAAGTTTGAATAATAATGCTGCGCTAGCATTATAAAAAAGAGCATTAAAAGGAAATACTTACGGCTAGATAGTATAAATTTCTTTTAGCCCTCTAAGTAATCCTTTCTTTTTTGGTAAAAATTCGAATTGAATGCACATCCTGTGCAACCAACAAGCGTTATTTTTAATACCAAACCTATTAAGGTTTAAATACACCAATCACTTGCTCATGTTGACGTACTACTTCTTCAACTTGTGGCTCGCTTTGTGTCATTTGATCACCACAACTAACGCAAGTCACTTTTTCTACACCGTCTTCTTTTGTCAATGCTAACGTATCTTGCGCTTTACATTTAGGGCAAATAGCCCCTGCAATAAATCTTTTTCTCTGCTGCTTTTTCATGTGTAATCGCCCTGCTTAATAAGTTATTTAAATGACTTAACTAATAAATAATCTGGATAATCGTTATTTTACCTTGAATAGTGGCAACAGGAAAAGCGACAATGCACAGGTATTTTATAATCAGCGCTTTTAGCTATTTTTCACTCATGATTTATATAAGGAAAAAACATTGATCACCGCCAGCGATTTAAGCTTAGACAGAGGTGCAAAAAACCTAATAACAGCCTCTAGTTTCACTATACATCCTAACCATAAAGTGGGCTTAGTTGGCAGTAACGGCTGTGGTAAATCGTCTCTTTTTGCCGCTTTACTCGGAGAGTTATCGCCTGATGCAGGAGATTTATCTTTACCGAGCAGTTGGTCTATAGCAACAGTGAAGCAAGAAACACCGTCTCTTGAGCAATCTGCCCTTGATTATGTAATGGATGGCGACAAAGAATATCGCCAACTAGAGCAGCAATTAGACCAAGCGCGCCTCGATGACGATGGTAACCTAGAAGCGATATTAATCAATAAAATAGATACCATTCATGGTTATAGCTTACCTGCGCGTGCGGGAGAGTTATTACACGGTTTAGGCTTTTTACAAAATCAGCTAACAAACCCTGTTAAAGATTTCTCGGGTGGTTGGCGAATGCGTTTAAACTTAGCCCAAGCATTAATAAGCCGTGCTGATTTATTACTGCTAGATGAACCAACCAACCATTTGGATTTAGACGCCGTTATTTGGCTACAACGCTGGTTGAAACGTTTTACTGGCACCTTAGTACTTATTTCGCATGATCGTGATTTTCTTGATACGGTGATCAATCAAATATTACATATTGAACATCAACGCGCCAAGCTTTATAGCGGTAATTACAGCTCTTTTGAAAGACAACGTGCTGAACATTTAGCCCAACAAGACGTACAGTTTCAAAAACAACAAAAAGAAGCAGCCAACTTAACTGCCTTTGTTGATAGATTTAGAGCCAAAGCGAGTAAAGCTAAACAAGCACAAAGTCGTTTAAAACGTTTAGAAAAGCTACCAAATTTAGCGCCTGCGCATGTTGATAGCCAATTCACTTTTAATTTTGAACAACCAGATAACTTACCTTACCCGTTATTATCTCTCACTGAGAGTCAGTGTGGCTATAGCACTGAAACCATCATCCTTAACGATGTAGGTTTAACGTTAGTACCTGGCAGTCGCATTGGTTTATTAGGCAGAAATGGTGCTGGTAAATCAACACTAATTAAATCGCTTGCCGGTGAAATAGCCCTACTTAATGGTGAGCGTTATTGTGCTCAAGAGTTAAAAATAGGTTATTTCTCTCAACATCAATTAGAACAATTACACGGTAGTTCAAGCCCTGTTGATCATATTCTTCGTGCAAAGCCGGCACTAGGTGAACCACAAGCGAGAAGCTTTTTAGGTAAGTTTGGCTTTAGTGGCGATCAAGCCCTTGAAGCTGTTATTAATATGTCTGGCGGTGAAAAAGCACGTTTAGTATTAGCACTTATTGTTTTAGAAAAGCCACAATTACTATTACTCGATGAGCCTACTAACCATTTAGATTTAGAAATGCGACAAGCTTTAGTGATGGCATTGCAAGATTTTGGCGGCGCTATAATCTTAATAGCGCATGATCGTTTTTTACTCGAATCTTGTGTTGATGAATTCTATTTAGTGGCTAATGGTAGTGTCATTGATTTCAATGGAGATATTGATGATTATCAACAATGGCTCAACGACGACAAAAAACAAACCTTTACTAATAATAAAATAGAAAACACGTCTAATGACAGTGATAATGAAGATAAAGGCTTAGACAAAAAACAGTTGCGCCAACAACAAGCGGAATTACGAAAGAAGTCTGGTCCATTACGTAAAGAGTCAGATAAATTAGAGAAGCAAATCGCGCAATGGCAAAAAGAGTTAGAGCAAGTTGAGGCTTTACTTAGTGACAGTGATATATATCAAACTGAGCGCAAAAAAGAATTAACAACACAACTCAAGCTACAAGCTAATTTAAAAGACAATATAGAAGAGCATGAAATGCTTTGGCTAGAAATAGCAGAAAAAATTGAAGAAATCATGTCTTCAAATTAAAAATTTGAGCTACACTTAGTTAGGCCAAACTCAGGTTTATTCTGTGTAATAACACTTATATTAATGAAAAATATTAAAGAGAAAAATTATGCGAAATTTTACAGGCACATTAATTTTTTTACTGGCAAGTAGCTTTTCTACGCTAAGCCAGGCTAATGATATTGAACAAGGGATCTACGAATTGAACCGTGGTGAATTTCATGCTGCTATTGAGCAATTTCGTCCCTTGGTAGCAGAGGGTTATGCTCCTGCGCAGTACCAAATGGCACTTGTTTATCAAAATGGTTATGGCGTTCCTAAAGATGGTATGAAAGCTTTAGCGTTATTTGAATTAGCCGCAGAACAAAATGATTCTGACGCTCAATTCGAACTTGCCTTAATTTACAGCGAAGGTAAGTTAGTTAAACAGGACTTAAAGAAGTCATATGAATTAACCTACAAAGCAGCCAAAAAAGGTTTATCAAGCGCACAATTTAATTTAGCTGTTATGTATGCGAATGGTACGGGTGTCGATCAAGATGACTTTAAAGCATCTCGTTGGTATAAAAATGCCGCTAATCAAAATCACGCGTTGGCACAATTTAACCTTGCCTTACTTTATAGTGAAGGAAAAGGGGTAGAAAAAAGCACCGAAATGTCTCTTGTATGGAATACCGTCGCTTCTTGGAATAGTTACCCTAATGCTAATACCAGCCGCATACTTGATGAACGAGAATTATCTAGAGTAAAAATAGACGCAGCAGTAGAAAAAGCGAATAAAATTTACAGTAAGATTATTGAGCAACAAACCCTAAAAGCAGAAATGGCTAAAAAGAACGATTTATATTGATCTACATCACCTTATAATTATTCTGGGTTTACTATACTAAACCCAATGATAAATATAAGGAGTTAATTATGAATTTTATTACCATGCTTAAGAATGATCCTGTTGTGATGTTTTCTATTGGCGGCTTAGCTATTGTGTTAGGGATTTGTGCATTTTACGTTTATTACTTTATTAAACATATTAAGGACGACTCTTAATCGTTAACTTTCAGGATAGTAATCTGTTTTTTAATCGATAGAGTAATTGAGATCAATGTCGTACAATAGCTTTTCTCACTGTACGACCTTCCTCAAAAGTAACAAATGATTATTCCATTAGAGCAAATCCAAGTAGACACTTTAGACGCAATTATTGAAGAATTTATTTTACGCGAAGGCACCGACTACGGTGCTATCGATACCAGTAAAGAAGATAAAATAGCACAAGTGAAATTACAGTTAAAACAAGGTAGTGCAGTATTGGTTTACTCTGAACTACATGAAAGCGTTAACATTCTTCCAAGTGATCAATTTAAACAAGAAGAAAGTTAATCTTCAACGATCATTGTAGCAATTGAGATCCTAAATCAAGTTTAGGCCACGTTCAGGTGCAGGATAACGGCAAGAAATCGCTAACGTAAATAATCACTACTGTTAATTATGCAGAGCCTTATCGCCAGTATTAATCACTATAAACTTTTCTATGGGCTTTAATGACTTTTTTCCAAGGAATGTTTTGATTTCCTAAGCTAAGAAAGTCGGGGTTAAGTAAGCTATCTCTTTTATTGTAAGTAAGGGGGTTAAACTCACTATCAATAATAGTGCCACCTGCTTGCTCTAAAATACATTGGCTAGCCCCTGTATCCCACTCACCGGTAACACCTATACGCAAGTAACAGTCAGCACCACCTTCAGCAATTAAACAGTTTTTTAATGAACAACTGCCTAATGCAATATGATCAAAATCAAACTCTTTACTCAAGTATTGTCCCATTAATTCTATACGTTGACGTTTACTAATTGCCACTTTAATACGACGAGACTCTTGATACTCTGCAACATGAATTTGATGACTACTATTATTATTTTTAAGGTTACATTCCTTAAAAGCGCCTAGATTATTTTGGCCGTAGTAAGTTAAGCAATGATCAGGCGCATGAATAACACCAATACTTGGCCAACCATTTTCAATTAATGCAATATTTACCGCAAAATCACCGCTACCAATAATAAACTCACCCGTGCCATCAATAGGGTCAAGTAACCAATATCGTTGCCAGTTTTTTCGCTGTGCTAATGGAACAGTCCCAACTTCTTCAGAAATAATAGGAATATCTGGCGTTAACGTTTGTAATTGATCCATCAAAATATCATTAGAAGCGATGTCAGCACTCGTCACTGGACTATTATCTGACTTCATGTTCGCGGTGAAGCTTTGATCTCGATAATACTTCATTACCTCAACACCCGCTTTTTTAGCGCTTTCTAAGGCAATACTTAATAGCTTTTCGTTACTCATGCTCATATATCTAATCCTGATTGGATAACTTGCTTGGGGAAAGGTAATCAACTGATAACATTAACGCAGCGATACTACGAGCTTCTTGAAAATCAGGTTGGCGTAATAACGCTTTATAGTCTTTAATTGGCCAAGGAACAACATCTAATGGCTCAGGTTCATCACCTTCAAGCATTGAAGGGTATAAATCACTAGCAACGAAGATATCCATTTTTGCGTTAAAGAAAGCGGGAGCCATCATCACTTGGGAAAGGAATTTCAGTTGCTTGCTGCCATAAAAGATTTCTTCTTGTAACTCACGATTAGCTGCCTGTTCAGGTGATTCACCAGGATCAATTAATCCTTTAGGAAAACCTAATTCATAGCTATGAGTTCCTGCACAGTATTCTCTCACTAATAATATAGTATCAGCGTCAAGCATAGGCACTATCATAACCGCACCATTTCCAGAGCCAACCATGCGCTCATACTGACGCTCTTCGCCATTACTAAAGGTTAGTTCAAGCTGTTCAATAGTAAACAAACGACTTTTCGCCACTTGATTTCGACTATTGATTTTTGGTAATTTATTTTTCCCTATCATAAGCTTGCGTATTTCGTTCTACATAACGCTATAATGACACGATAAACATCAATTATGGAACCTCTAAATGCTCAATTGGGAAAAAATTAACTTTGTTCTACTCGATATGGACGGTACTTTATTAGACTTACATTTCGATAATTTTTTTTGGCATAGCCATATTCCATCAAAATACGCTCAAGCACACAATGTTTCCTTAGTTGAAGCTCAAAAATATTTACATGTTGAAACCAGTAAAGTATCGGGAGAAATTGAGTGGTATTGTTTAGATTATTGGACTGATAAACTTGATTTACCTATTGTTGAATTAAAGAAAGAAATACAACATAAAATTGCGCTACGTCCAGATACATTACCCTTTTTAGCAGCGCTTAAAGCAGCAAAGAAACAAGTGGTGTTATTAACGAATGCTCACCCTGACAGTTTGTCGCTAAAGGTTGAAAGAACAGCATTAGATCAGCATATTGATGTATTAATCTCAACTCATCGCTATGGTGCAACTAAAGAATCACAAGTTTTATGGCAAAAATTACAAGCCGACTTGAAGTTTGATAATGATTCAACATTATTTGTAGATGATAGTTTAACAATTCTAAATAGCGCTAAGAAATTTGGTATACAGCACTTACTGGCTGTCGCAAATCCAGACTCTACTTTACCCAGCTTTAATGAAACTCACCTAAAGGGCTATTCTTACATTACAGATTATAGAAATATTATTGCTGATATTATTTAGTCATCAATGAAAGCTGTCATACAACTTGACTAAATGATTGTGCATTTCGGTTGAATAAATGTGCATGACACTCAGCTAATATCGACAATGCAATGCTTTCAGGCAATGTTCCACCAATATCAAGACCCGATGGACCTGCGAATACAAAAGGCAATATAGCTTCTTTGATATTCGCTTGCATAATCACTTGCTGCTTTCTATTTTTTGGACCAAGTAAAGCCATATATTGCAAGTTTGAGTGTGCTAAAGCATGTAATGCATGTAATGCATGTGCATCTATACTTATATTATGGCTCATTAAGATCGCAGCATTCACGTTTTTTTCAGCAACAAAAGTCGCTAAAACGTTAGCCTCACCTTTAATCAGGTAATCAACATTCGCAAAGTATTCTTTTCGTGCATTCGCTGGGCGAGGATCCCATAAGGAAACTTGCCAGCCCAACTGCTTTGCCATATTAACTAAAGGTCTAGCATCAATTCCACCGCCAACAATAAGTAAGTGCGGCTCAGGAATAATAGGTGTCGCTAACCAATTAGCCTTATCTTTAATAAGTATATTATTGGTCGTGCTTGAGTTATGAGACGTGCTTTCATTTTTTGATACGGCAAAGCTTGATGCTGAAATGAGTGCAGCTGTTTCAGCTATATCAGTAACGCTTTTAGCTTCAAAATACGCTTTAGAGTCAATATTATCATCAACAATACGCTGATATAGATACCCAGAGATACGATTATTAAGTGTTTCATAGACATCAATTAACGACAAATAGTTATTATCAGCATGAATTGGCTCCAACATAATATAAATGGTACCACCACAACCAATACCTAAGTGGAATGACATATCATCTTCATCTGAACCGTCATAACAAAGTAACTTTGTTACACCCGTTTGCATGACTTTGCGTGCAGTAACAGCGATGTCAGACTCTAAACAGCCACCACTTAACATCCCTAATTGATGACCTTGACTGCTAAATAACATCATAGCACCCGCTTTTCGATAACAAGGACCTTCAGTTTTATAAATAGTCGCTAAAACCCAATCGCAATTATCCTTATTGGGATACCACTGAGTTAACAAATGTGACAAATGGTTACTAATGTTCATTCCAACCTATAAACTTAAACTGACATTGATTTAAAAGATAATAATGGCATATTCCTTTCTACTGCAATGTCATATTTTTGCGCATTAATAATCATTGATTGTTGCAGAATCAATTGCCTGATATTTTTGAGCGCTTAGAATAACTGCTTATGCCAAATTACACAAAGGTAAACGACCAAGCGCTATATAATTACGATTAACCGCCATAAGATCTAAGCTCAAGTAACTAAAATAAAATTAATTATTAAAACGGTTATCTGCAAAGGACTTTATCTAGATTACACAACGCTGAAACTGCTTTTACACCCTTGATTTTATTATTTAATAGACTCAAACATTGTTAGTAGTAGCGAGTAAAAAACACATGTTAAGTCACTTAATTTGGTAACACCACAAAATAATACTAGCACAAAAGCGCATATGTGAATATTGTATCCATCAGTTTAAACAATTACTTGAGATAATATTTTGAATACTGAAAAATTAATGATCGCGCTAAATGAGTTTACTCATGTCGGGGGCGCTTTAGTCCTTATTATTGCTGTTGTTTCTATTCTTACGGGATTCATGCGTGAATACATTCCACAAGATAAGTTGCAAAAAAAATTAACTAAGCATGAAAAATGGGGATCATTACTTGGCGCAAGCTTTGGCATGTTAACCCCTTTCTGCAGCGCTGCTGTGGTGCCCGTTACAATGGGCATGGCATCAATGGGTGCATCACTGGGTACAGTATTAAGCTTTTTAATTTCGGCCCCTTTATGTAACTTCATTGTATTAGCAATGATCTATGCAACCTTTGGACTAAAAATAACGGTTATTTATTTAGTCATCACATTTACTGCGGCTGTTTTAGGTGGATGGTTGATTTCTAAATCGCCTTGGCGAAATGAGATCAAACGCGGTGAAGAACTAGAAGGACCTACATCACAGCCTAGTTGTGGTGGAGCAGTTCAAACATCAAGTGCATGTGCTGCAGCTAGCCCTACTTCTACTAGTTGTGCTACTCAGTCAAAAACACAGCCATCGATTAATTCAATAAGTATGAATTGTGACTCATCTGCAACCATGTTTATGGAATCAGTTGAACCATCAAAAATCCACAAAGCATTACGATTCGCATTAGCCTTATTCAAAAAGATCGTGCCTTATGTATTATTAGGCGCACTAATTAGTGGCTTGTCTGCTGCGTATTTACCGGCAGAATTAGTGGAAAAGTATGTTGGCGGAGGTGATTTACAATCAATTATAATCGCCGCGGTTATTGGTGTGCCACTTTACTTACGTATTGAGATGGCAATCCCATTATTAAGTGTTCTTATTCTTAAAGGAATGGCCTTAGGCCCAGCTTTAGCATTAATTATTGGTGGTACAGGTGCAAGTTTACCTGAAATAGCGCTTGTGTCGGCTGTTCTGAAACGAAAAGCCGTTGTAGCATTTGTTTTTATTGTACTTACTACTGCTATTCTGGGTGGCGTAATTTTTCAATACCTAGTCTAGTGTCAAAAAAGTAAGTAAGTAAATTTAGATATAGCCTTTCTGTGAGAGTTGGTATAATGGCTTTATATTATTTTAACGCAATCAGAAAGGTTATTAACTGATGGATGAGAAGTATATTGATGCACTAAAAGCTTTATCAGACCCTACTCGACTACGTTTATTTTGGCTTTTAGTCCATATAGATCAGAGAATTAATGTTGCTGAAGCTATGGATGTTATTGGTGATACGCAATATAACGTCTCTCGCAATCTTAAAATGCTGCACAAAGCCGGTTTAATTACACCGACCAAACAAGGTAAATGGGTTTACTATACGTTAAACGAGCAAACCGCTTTACATTGTAAAGCCTTAGTAGATTCAGTGAAATTTTTGCCAGAAGAAAATTTTTCTGATGTCACTAAACGTTGTATGTTGCGTTTATCCATGCGAGATAACGGTGAATGTGTTGTTGGTGCAAACAGTGATGAATGGATATCGGCAAATAACTAAGCTGAAATCCGTTATGCCGATATTTAAATAGTTTAATGATCCAACATGATATGTGTTTTCACACGAGGCAACTTCCAGATAATGTACACAGGAATAATGGTAAGCATCAACAACGCTAATTGTTCCGCCTCGTTTAACGGTAATAACTGTAATAAATACACAATCACCGCTGAACCACTCATTTGCACAAAACCTAACAATGCTGAGGCTGAACCTGCTTTTTCACCAAAAGGTGCAAGCGCCTGACCTGCACAAGCCCCCATTAATAATGAAAAACCAAGTGAGCTAACCATTATTGGTAACATAAAGGCAATAGGTGTTTGAAAGTCTAATAAAGTTAGCATTAACAAACCAGCAATAGCCAGTAAAACCATTCCTAAACCTATAGTTATTCTTGCGCCAAATTTAATTAAAACTCTAGGTGCCAGAAAACAAGCAACAATATTAATCACGGCATTTAAACTGAACCAAAATACAAAACTTTGCTGATCTAAACCTAATCTAACAATTAACCACGCCGGCGAACTACTAACATAAGCAATAATAATTGCCATTGATAACATAACCACCAAGGCATTAAACAGAAATACGGGATGTTTCAACACTGGCATAAAATGGGACATGGAGATAAGTTTTTTATGTTGTGCTGTATGTACTGGCCTGGTTTCTTTAAGCGTAAAAAACAAAATAATACCGGCAAATACAGCGTAGCCTGTCATAAATTCAAAGTTACTACGCCAGCCAAAAGACTCAGTTAGTACATTACCTAACAATGGCGCTAGTGCAGGAATACAGCATATGGCACTATTTAAATAAGAATACATAACGCCGCTTTCAATCGCGTTATATTTATCACGCACACTGGCAAAAGCTGAAACAACTATTGCGCATGCACCAATCCCTTGCAATAAACGACCAATAAGAAAAAAGGTTAAGCTATCTGCATAAGCAGAAACAAGTGAAGCCAAGCCATAAATAAGTATACCAACCATAGCAACTGGACGACGACCATAGCGATCAGCTAATGGTCCACTTATTAGCTGGCCAAACCCCAGACTTAAAATGAATATTGTTACGCTCCACTGAATTTGTGTCATTGGCACAACAAATTCTTCAGCCATAATAGGTAAAGCAGGTAAAAATATATCTATGGCTAATGGGCTAAAAATAACCATTAGAATTAATAGCGGTAAAAGTTGTTTATTTGTCATATAAGTCTCAGTAATGATGACTGCGTAGTATAAGATATTGACGTTCCGAGCAGAAGGTAATTATGATAAATTTAATTAACAAAGATTGTATCCTGTGCATAACTTATCTTACTACTGAGTCAACATAAGCTTGTGTAAAATAGATGAAGTCCAAAGACTTACCTTGTTAGTTTTTTACTTCCGATTAGCTTATTAATAGTTGTATTTATTTATGGTTGCTGTAGCTTATTCATTTATCTCGATTATACTGTTGAGACGTTCTTAGGTATTAAAAACTCAGTTTAATATACTTAAAAAATTCTATTTTAGGAAAATATATGGCTGATTTTTACTCTCGCACTACCGTACAATCTCGTCTTATGATGGGCTTTGGCATCGTACTTTTCATGATGATAATTATTACCATCGTAGGGATTAATAGTGTTAATACTATTGATGAATCGATGACATTAATAACTGATAAAAATTCAATGAAACAACGTTACGCTATAAACTTCCGCGGGAGTGTTCATGATAGATCTATTGCTATTCGTGATGTCGTTTTAATTAAAAATGACAATGAACTGCAAAGTACCCTACGTAATATAAAACGTTTAGAAGTTTTCTATAATGATTCCAAAGTGCCACTTGATAATATGATGATAAATAACTCAATGCCTGAGGAACAAATCATCCTGGATAATATTAAAAATATAGAAAAGAACACTATGCCGTTGGTACGTAATGTTATTGCTGCGATAGAAGCGGGTAAACAAAAAGAAGCTGAATTAATCTTACTTGGGTCAGTAAAACCTGCTTTTACCCAATGGTTAGATGCTATTAATCAGTTTATCGATTACCAAGAAGTAGAAAATCAAGAAGCAACAACCCTTGTTAAAGAAACCGCTGAAAACTTTGCAGGGCTTATGCTAGCGCTAACAGGAGTAGCCTTCATTATTAGCGGAATAATTGTCTATCGTATAACAACAGCTTTAAAAGTTTCACTCGATGGTGAACCTAGAGATGTTGCAAAATTACTGTATAAAGTTGCCGAAGGTGACTTAACTCAAGAAATCAGAGCAAAGTATGAAAATAGTGTTTTATATTCTTTGCAAAAAACACAAAATCAATTAAGAAAAATAATTTGCAATATTGCTAATGCTGCTACCGATATGAATGTACAAACTGATATTGTTTCATTAGGCTCTTCTGAAATATTGTCTTTAGTACAACAACAACGAGAATATACGACAGCAGCCACCGATAATTTAAACGATATGAGAGAGAAAACATATGCTGTCTCTGAGTTACTTGTGCAAACAGAAAAAAACTCTACAGAAACCTTAGATTCATGTACTGCTGGCAGTGAATCAGTTAATGCAACGGCAACAGAAATTAAAATGGTGTTAGAAACCGTTAGTATTGCCCTTGATAAATTACAAAAATTAGAACAACGAACTAAAGATATCAGCGGTATTATTACGGTTATTAGCGGTATTTCTGATCAAACGAACTTATTAGCATTGAATGCCGCTATTGAAGCAGCAAGAGCTGGAGAATCAGGCAGAGGGTTTGCCGTAGTTGCCGATGAAGTAAGAACACTAGCGCAAAGTACAGGCTCTGCCACCGCAGAAATTGAATCAATGTTAACTGAAATAACGCAAGAAACTGCAGACTCTGTTGTTGCTATGCAATCAACGTTACCTAAAATTGAAAGAGGTCTTGCCCTAGGTGTTAGCTCTGTTGAATTATTGAAAGAAATAGAGAATAAAGCTAATGATTCATTATTGAATGTAAAGAAAGTTGTCAGTGGTTCAAACGAGCAAATTATTGTTATAGACGATTTATATGAAGGCATGAAAAGTGTCGCTGATATGGGCGATGCATCGAGTAGTTCATTAGAGAAAAACAACAATGTTGCTCACTCTTTAAATGATTTAGCATGCCAATTAAAAACTCAAATTTCCTATTTTAAAGTTTAGAAGAAAATAAGTATCCACCTCATCAATAAGGCATCGTATTTATACTTTGTCTTCACTTGAATTGCTAATAAATTGATCTATATGAAGGCTAAAAACATACCACTATGTTTTCAGCCTTATACAGTTGAAATTATTATATTTTTTATAATATAATCCAAATACAACAACTATATTGTGATGTTTAATAAAATAAAAAATAGGTACATAACGCGTCTATTTATATTAGACCTTTACTAACTGACCTTAATATTCAACTGACTTATTTTTTATGAAATTATTTATTTTTCTATTCTTTTTCCCCTTTCTTAGTTTTGCTGAAACCTTATCAGTTGCTTTATATGTAAATCATGACGATCATTTAAAATTATCACGATCATACAAGCTTAATTGGCAACTTCTAAAATTAGCGGCTGAAAGTGAAGGCATTACGTTAGATGCAAAAGAAGATTTATGGTTAAGAGGTTTGAACTTTATTAAAGAAAAAAAACTGGATGCATTAATAGGTGTATATTATTCCGAAGAACGTGAAAATTTTAGTTATTATAGTCAGCCTTTAACTATCGATAACCTTTATTTATATTCTCAAAAGCCACATAGCCTGACGCTTAAAGATATTAATAAACACCAAGACATCGTGGGGGTCACCACGAAATCATTCGCCGAGCAAATAGCTCAAGAAATTGGTTTTACGAATATTTATCATAAGAGTAGCTCTGAGAAAGTATTTGATTTATTAATTAAAGGTAGATTGCAATACGCAATATTTACAGAATCACTTGCTAATAAACACTGCAACTTGCCCCCCCCAAAAAAACTTAAACAAAACTGTATTTACCCGATGAAACCCCCTTTAATGACAAAAACAATTCATACTATTTACAATAAAACCCCGCGAGTAATCAATATTGCTAAACGCCTTGATTCAGCCATAGATAAATTTATTGATGAAGGTAAAGTTAAAATATTATTTTTATCATGCGGTTATAGTGAAAAAGAATATAAGTCATGGCTTAAAGTTAGGGGTAATTGGATCAATAAAGATAATGGATAATTGAACGTTCCTTATGCATAAGTATTGATTGTAATATTGAGGTAGTGCAATTAATTTACTGCCTCAATTAAAACATAATAAGCTTACCTGGAAGACAAAATAACAAAACGTAAACCAATGAGTTTAGTCATTCAACGCAGCAAGATATGTTTGGTTTAGTCAAATATTTCGCTAAATTGCGTAACCATACCTATGTCGCTAGACGCATTTAGACTATACAACGTTCCTTTTAAGCATTGGTTAACGTCAATAATTGAAAGCAGGATAACATAGTGTGTTAGTGCTGTGATTAAGTACTAGTTAAACACAGAAGCAGTTTCCTTTAATGCCTGAGACTGCACTGTTATATCTTCTGCAGAAGCTAATACTTCGCCTGATATCTCAGTCGCTAACTCAACAGAGCTATTTAAAACACATTGCATTTCAGCTATTTCATTTGTAACCATACTCTGCTGCGTTGCTGAAGCGGCAATGGATGATAGCTGAATATTAACACTAGCTATATCGTTGTTCACAAGTTCAAATTGAGCAACAGTTTTTGTTGTTGCCGATTCAACATCGATAATAGCGGTTGAAACATTACTAATATTTTCCACCATGGTTAAGGTATTATTTGCTAATCCATCCAGCACACCTTTTATATCAACAACATTTGATTGAGTTCGCTGTGCTAGCTGTCTAACCTCATCAGCAACAACACTAAATCCTCGACCAGAATCTCCTGCTCTTGCGGCTTCAATAGCGGCATTCAATGCTAATAAATTAGTTTGCTCTGCAATGCTATTAATTTGATCGACTACGGTTTTAATTCTAGCAGCACTTTCTGATAACTCATCCATAGAGATAACAGAAGCTTCAACACTCACTTTTGTTTTACTAATGTTACTCGATAAGCTCTTCATTGTTTCAACAACTGACGTTGATAAGTTTGTTGCTGCTGAACTGGCTGTAGCGGCTTCTTCTGTTCGAGCCGACACATCAGCAATTGACGCTGTAAGCTCTTCAACTGCTGCTGCTATAGAAATAACTCGTTCCAGTACATCTTTATTCGCATCTTGATGATTGGTCGAGCGTTTGAGTATATGGCTCGCTGTGTCGTAAGTTAAGGATGCATTTTCTTTAACTTTACAAATAAGCTGATCTATTTTGTTAGCCATATCATCAACTGAACACAATAGTATGTCGGTTTCTTTTTGCGAGTCTTTATTATATTTCAGATTCAAATTACTGACTTGACCAGCACCAAGCCTATCCAAGGCATGAAAGGTTTGCTTGAAATCTTTAAATATTATTTTAGTGACTATTTTAAGTGAGAAGGCGATAAGCACCATGGCAATTAAAGCAACAAAACCTGTTTCTTTACCTAACGAGGTTGCCATTATTGTCATTTGTTTTTCTGGCACAATAATCAACAAAGCCCAGTTATAACCATTGATATGCTGGTAATAAATATTGTTCCCATTGATGTTGAAATCACTTGATTTCCCCATACTAATTTCTTTTTTTATCTGAGTAAAATCGCTAGGCGCTGGCTGAGAGCTAATCAAGATTTTTTTGGAATCGATAAGGTGCATATCTCCAATACTATTGACTGAGTATGCAGTAATCGCTTTATTAATAGACTCTAATGTTTTCGTTACTTTGAGTCCTGCAAAGACAATAACATTCACATCACTTGAGTCTATCTTTAAAGGAATATAAGCGGTGACATAATTTGAGCCAAATAAACTGGCCATGCCATAATAATCATTCCCAGAAATTAATTGGTTATAGCCAGGGTGTTTATTTTTCCCCAACTTTGTACCAAAGGCTCTTTCGCCATCAGCTTTCAATAAAGATGTAGAAATTCGAATGAAATCACCATCTTTAGTTTTCTGGAAAATGGTAATTGGCATTTCATATTTTTTTGTTAATTGATCAATCAGTTCAAATTTACCGGCTAATAGTTCTCCGTTTAAATATAAACTTGGTAACTCTTCACCCTTAACTGAAATGACTTCTGCAGACACCGCTAGATCAGGCTTTATTTCTACAGTTAATTGTTCCGCTAGCTGTTGAGTTGCTTTTAGATTTAACTCAAAGGCAGGTACGAGAAGATTTGCGCTACTGAGTAATTGTGCCTTAATACTCGATTCGGTGCTCTGTTTTACTTCTCTTTCTGCTACATAATAATTAACGACTGCAACAACAACAAAAGCAATAAACGTAAGTGATAGTACTACGCCATTTAATTGATTTTCAATTTTCCATTTACTAATCATATAACACTTCCAACCTTCGAGATAAGTTAAACACACTGTCTTATAAATATACTAATAAAAGACATAACACAATGTTTAATAAACAAAGATCTAATTATTTTTTATTGTAATCAGCTCAATATAGATTGATTAAAATAAAAATAGCAGTGAAATATTCATAATTTTTACTAAGCACTATTTTCTTGCAACTAAATGAACAGTACTGGTAGAGCGCTCTAAAAAAGCCCCTTCACAGTAAGCAAAATAATATAACCACAGGCGCTTAAACGTTTCATCATAACCGTGTGGTTTTAAATCTGACCACGATGCAATAAAGTTTTTTCGCCAATCGTTTAATGTTTTAGCATAATCAAGTCCAATATCGTTTAGGCTTTCCATGACTAACTCGCTATGGTCGGTTATGTGCTGACTTAATATATTGATTGATGGTAGGAAACCGCCAGGGAAGATATATTTTTGTATAAAGTCGACATTACTTTTGTATGACTCAAAGCGTTGGTCGGCAATAGTTATCGCTTGAATAAGCAATTTTCCACCAGGTTTTAGTCGATCATTACACTGCTTGAAAAAGCTAGGTAAAAACTCATACCCAACCGCTTCGATCATCTCGATAGAAACAACTTTATCAAATGCTCCAGTTAAATCACGATAGTCTTTTTTTAGTAACGTAATTTGTTCTGTTAATCCTAGCTCTTTAATACGCGTTTCAGCATAAGCATATTGTGCATCAGATATCGTTGTTGTGGTTACCTTACAGCCATAATGCTGTGCTGCATAAATAGCTAGACCGCCCCAACCTGTACCTATCTCTAATAAATGGTCAGTTTTTTCTAGCGAAAGACGATCACAAATAGTTTGTAATTTATAAGACTGTGCTTCTTCTAAGGAGCTGTCTTCTGTTGGATAGATCGCTGAAGAATACATCATTTTAGGATCTAAAAATCGCGTATATAGTTCATTACCTAAGTCATAATGCGCCAAGATATTACGTTTAGAGCCTGATTGTGTATTTCGGTTTTGCCAATGAAAAAAAGCATTTTTTAGTTTATTAGACCAAGAGCTTTTTGCTTCTAATGAATCTGTTAATTGCTGTGCTTTAGCAAAAATACGAATAACATTGGTTAAGTTAGGACTGCTCCATTTACCATCGATAAACGACTCCGCAACCCCGATACTACCGCCTTTAACAAAATCTTGATAAACACTCATATCATGAATATGTATTTTGCCTTGTATGTCTGGGTTATTTGTCGTTGCAGGGAAAAGGTGATGCTTTGAACCCTCAACTACTTCTAATTGTCCGTAGGTAAGTTTATCAAGAATAGAATAAACAATTGAGCGACAGCGCTGATCTAACCAAGTAGCTTCTTTCAATACGCTAACACCTTCAACTTGTTCCATTTCATACTCCTAATATTTTACAGTTTTATAACTATTTTTTTTGATAACCAATAAACGGTATACGTTTAACAAATAACTTTAGTGCTTGCCAATAAATGCCTGAGACAACCTTGATAGTCATCATTGGTAGCTGACACCACACACGTAATAAGTTACGTTGACTAAGTGATTGTTTTTCCATATTTAAATTTACATCAAACAACTTATCTACTTTGCCATTAAGTTTATTTGTACGTTTATTCTCAATGTTTATTACGAGTTTATTACTCTCTTTATTAGGCGCTCTAACCTGCCAATAATAAGACATATCTAAACCCATAAACGGTGATACTTGAAAAACCTTCTCATTCACCTGTTTAGCTTTATCAAGCAAATCCACTAAATAATAATGCCTTTCATTCCAAGGTGTATTACTCACTTCAGCAAGCATTTGTGTACACCTATCATCTTTGTCATAACAAAAATAAAAATTGGCCGGACTAAAATAGAGTCCAAAGCAACGTACTTGCACCAACATAACGATTCGGTTGATATCTGAATAGCCATTTAACTGCATGACTTTATTGGTTATACGTTGCTTTAATCCATACGGTTCACTTCTGAGATAATCTTTTTCAACAAATCGTAGTGGATGGAACCATGAAAAACCAAATAAACCCACCCCTTCTTTAGCATTTTCAACTTCTGAAACGTCCAGTGCTAACATATACAAAGTATAGTTAAAACTGTGCTTTTTGGGGCTTAATCGTCGATGAACAATATTGCCTAAATAAATTTTGCTTTCGCTGAATTTTATGGTCATTTTTTCTCTTTAAAAACTGAAACTTTAACCTTAATCACTATTGTTCTAATGAACAGCCAAATCGTTTGGCGACTTCAACAGCACTTCTTACACCATCTTCATGAAAGCCGCTATGCCAATATGCGCCAGCAAAATGCGTCTGATTAATACCGCATATTTTATCTCTTTGCTGTTGAGCTTGAATAGATTCGCTTGAGAAAATAGGATGATGATAAGTAAATTCTCTCAAAATTAAGTTAGGGTCGATATCTTCTTTTTGATTAAGCGTGACACAGAAAGTATTCTCACTTTCAATACCTTGTAGGATGTTCATATTATAAGTAACACTTGCGGCTTTACTGCGATCTTGACTTAATTGGTAATTCCAACTGGCCCAAGCTTTTTCACGTTTGGGTAATAACGTTTTATCTGTATGAAGAATAACGGAGTTTTCACTGTAAGGCATTGCCGATAAAATCGCTGCTTCGTCTTCTGTGGCATCATTTAATAATGCTAAGGCTTCGTCTGAATGACAAGCGATAACAACATCATCAAAACTTTCGCTCGGGTCTTGGTTAAAATGCAAATGTACTTTGTTATCACTGCGGGTAATACCACTTATATCAGCATTTAACTTAATGTTATTTTCAAATGGCTGACATAACGGTTTTAAATAACTACGAGAGCCTTTTGGGATAACATACCATTGCGGTCTATCAGCAATATTTAATAAACCATGATTATGGAAAAATTGTACAAAGAACCTGAATTCAAAATCTTCCATTTGTGATAAAGAGCTAGACCAAATAGCAGCGCCCATCGGCAAAATATAATGTTCAGCAAAAAAGTTACTAAAATTGTTCTCTGTTAAAAATTGACCTAACGTCAAACCATCTTGGTAATTTTGCGAGTCAAATATTGCTTTGCATTGTTTATTAAAACGCAGTATTTCTTTTACTAAGCCCCAGAATTTAGGTCTAAATAAATTGCGTCGTTGCGCAAACAAGGTATTTAAATTGTGCCCATTATATTCCATGCCTGTCTGGCAGTTATGCACTGAGAAGCTCATTTCTGTTGCTTGTTTTCCGATACCTATTTCTGATAATAAGGCTAAAAAATTAGGATACGTTTTATCATTGAAGACAATAAAACCTGTATCTATTGCCAACGTTTGCCCATTTTTTTCTATATCAACAGTAGCAGTATGTCCGCCCACACTGTCATTTTTTTCAAATACGGTAACATGATTTTTTTTCGACAAAAGATAAGCAGCCGTTAAGCCTGAAATACCTGAACCTATGATTGCAATATGCTTCATGCGTTATGCTTCCTTGAAATAATTTTTTGCCATACAGATGACGGGAGAAAAGATAATAGTTTTAATAACAATGTTAATCGTTTTGGAAAATGCAGATAATTTTTGCGCTTATCAACACCAACAATAATCCTTGAAGCAGCCTCGTCACTCGTAATAAGAAACGGCATTTCAAAATCATTTTTGTCAGTTAACGCTGTTTTTACAAAACCAGGATGTACTAGGGTGACACTAATATTCTGCTCAGCTAGGTCTAACCGCAAACTATCAGCTAAATAATCCATACCTGCTTTTGATGCGCCATAAGCTTCACTTCTTGGAAAAGGTAATATCGTTGCACTCGAGCTAATAAAAACAACCTGCCCGCCATCATTAATTTTGGGTAAGGTAAATTGCAGTAGCCAACCAAGTGATGATAGGTTTGTTGAAATAATGTCCGCAAAAAGTTGGCCATCAAAATGCTTGGCATCATCAATATAACGGCAATCACCCGCATTTAAAATCACCCGATCTAATTGGGGAACATCATCAAGTTGCTGTGTAATGCTTTGAGCATCATTAAGATCAAACAAATAAGTTTTATAGGCTTTAGCCGATAAAAGAAATAATTTTTTTTCATCTCGACCACAGGCAATTACTTGATGCCCAAGCGCTACATATTTCTCAAATAAGGCTAAGCCAATGCCCGACGTTGCACCCGTGATTAAAATAGTTTTAATAGACATTAGTTAGCTGCCTTAGTTTTAATCCACTTAGTTAATTTACCGAAAAAAGGTAGCTGTTCGTACAACATAGCACCTAAATCAAGGTAATCTCTATGATAAAAAACTTTATCGTCTTTGCCCTTAATATGCGATGTACCAAAGACGGTAACAACCTGACCTTTGTTCAATTTATGATGCTGATATGACATTTTCCAATAAATAGCTGCCTCATCACCTTCAGCAATAACATTGTCTATAACAAAAACACACGATGATAAGTTTTGGTAAAGACTGTCAAAATACTTATAAAGCTCATCAAAGCCCTCAACTTGATGCATTGGATCAATGAAGGTGACATGTTGATGATAGATAGTCGCTAACAAATCGAGGTTATCTGTTGAGAGCAGTTGGTAAGTACTAACAAAGTTACTTAACCATAAAGGCCTTGCTGCAGTTAAATTGTTGGACACATTATTTTGCATTTTTATACCATCATGTTTTATTTAAGTAACTTTTATTGCATTAATTTTTAATTAATAAACAATGAATAAAAAACAATAACCAATATCCCCTATTCAATCAGAATAGCCCTATAGTTTGGCAAACCAATATATTAGACTTTATAAAAAGCTAACGCCTTCAGTCTTGCTTCTTTATGTTCCACTATAGGCTTTACATAGATAGCCAATTTATTGTTTTCAATATACTGTTCTGGAAAATGAATATGTTTATCTGGAATACTTTTTAGCTCTGGTAAATACTTACGTATAAAGTTGCCGTTAGGATCAAAACGTTCACTCTGTCTTATCGGATTAAAAATTCTAAAATAAGGTTGTGAGTCACACCCGGTACTTGCAGCCCATTGCCAACCACCATTGTTTGACGCTAAATCGCCATCAATTAAGTGCTGCATAAAATATTTTTCGCCTAGACGCCAATCAATCAATAAATGTTTTGTTAAAAAACTCGCAACAACCATTCTTAAGCGGTTATGCATCCATCCCGTTTGATTAAGCTGACGCATTGCTGCATCAACCAATGGGTAACCAGTTTCGCCTTCACACCAAGCCTTAAATAATTCGTCATTATTGTGCCATCGAACTTCTTGATACTTTTCTTTGAAACAGAGGTGTTTACATAATTTTTGTTCATGAAACATAAGATGGCGATAAAATTCACGCCAAATAATTTCATTTAACCAAGAAAATTCTTCGCTGTCTGATGCCATTAATAAATCTGGAAAGTTATTTAATAATGAAATCAAAACGTACCGAGGACTAATAACACCTGCAGCCAGATAGGGTGAAATACCTGAAGTACCTTTAATTGAAGGAATATCTCTTTGTTGCGCGTAGCTTTTAACTTTATGTTGAAAAAAGGTCGGCAATGCAGTGCGTTCATATTCTTTAGCTAGCGGCCAAGCACTCGACGAACTATCTTCCAGATTAACTTTTACAGTACTTTCATCCGACAGTGATGTGCTTGTTACTTTGCCTAGGTATTCAAAGCCCGCTTGCTGAACGTATTTCAGCCAAGCTTTTTTGAACGGTGTAAACACCTTAAACATTTCACCTGATTGATTTAGGACTTTGCCCTTAGGCACAATCACATCAGCTTCATAAAGTGTTAACGGGATACCTTGTGTTATACAGGTAAGATCACGCTGCCGCTCATTAAACTCAAGTTCACTGTTCGCGAATACATTATCTGTATGATGACTAACACAGTAGTCTTTTAAATAAGTAATTTGCGCTGAAAAATCAGGAACAGACACTAATTCAAGTTCAATACCTAAATCAGCAAGCTCTTCAACAAGTGCCTGAGCATGCCGTTTTATAAAATCAATTTTGATGGGTGACCAGTCGTGAGCTAACCATTGTTTTTCAGATATAAAAAAAATCGCCTTACGTGGCATTTCTGACTGAGATTGAGTCAAAAAGTAATGTAAGGCGGGATTGTCATGTGTTCTTAAATCATTACGAAACCAAAGTATCAAAGGAATTCCTTTATATGATAATTTTAGTAGGCATATCTCAGTCTTAACTCATCTGGATACGGTGATAAATAGGCTTGTTTAGCTAAGTAATCTTTAGGATGTTGCAACAAGTAGTGATTAATCAGCGTTAACGGTGCAACCAATGGCACTAACCCATTACGATAAGCATCAATTTGTGCACATAATTCTTGTCTTTCATTACTTTGTAAGTGCTTAGAAAAGTACCCTTGAATATGTGCCAAGGTGTTCGCATGCTTTTTACGTGTTGCTTTTATGCTTAAGGCAGCCATTAATTGAGATATGTATTCTTTAGCCATTTCTTCTAAAGGCATGTCTGCTCTCGCTAATAATTGACCTAAGCTCTTATAAGCAACAAGATCATGACTCATTACCGTATATTTATACTGGCTATGGAAAGTAGTCAGCTTATGCTTAGTTAAACCTGATGCTTCAAGATTTTGCCAATGCTTATAAGCGTATACGCGTGCGACAAAGTTTTCTCGAATCAGTGGGTCGTTCAACCGACCATTCTCTTCACAAGGTAATAATGGGTTAGCTGCCATAATTTCTCGAGAAAAAGCACCAACACCATCAGAAACTAACGCATTGCCTTCAGGGCTATACACTTTTACGCGTTCCATGCCGCAGCTTGGGCTTTTCGCACAAAAAATGTAACCGCTTAAATAGCTTGTCATGCCAGCTACTTTCTTTCCGTAAGCCTGAAGTGCCTCAGTTACATCACCTGTACCATCAGGTCTAGACACACTTATTACATCATCTTTTTTTATTTGACGTATCGTTGGTCTAGGTATGGGTAGGCCGATGGCCACTTCTGGACAATATGCTTTGTAAGTAACATGTTGAGAGAATTCTTTTATACAAAAATTAGATGGTTTATTACTCGCATCAAAACGAACTTTTTCACCTATTAAACAAGCACTTACGCCGATATGTAAATCTTCTTTTGCAACTGTGTGAATCATGATGCTTTCCTTTTAATAAATAAATGCGCCGATCGGGTTAAGCAACTTATTGATGCCCTGTGTAAAGTGTAGTGCATCATTCGCTACTGTGTAGCATAAACATCCTTCTATTGAGACTGGATGATGCTGATGTGATGCATCAAGCATAATAAAATCACCTTTAACATACTCACCATTATCATCTTGAAAAGAACCTTCTAATAATAATGTTAGTTCAAATCCTTTATGTGTATGTTCAGGCACACCGCCGCCTGGCTGCATTTGTAATAAACTGGTATGAATTTCATTTTCATTCAACTGTATACGTGAACGAGATAATTTACCAATATTAGCCGCTTTACCTACTGCCATGTTATTTAACGCTTTGGGTAGCACATAAGTTTTGTTATTAAAAACAACTGATTTTTCATCATTTTCTGGTGGTAAAAATATATCATCGGATTCTGTAATTGCTGCAATCATCTGATCCATATTTAAATCTTCAACAGATAGATTATCTTGATAATCGTCTTCAAAATTAACTTCTGCGACTTGATCTGTTAACTGTGCTATTTGATGCTGACATTTCGGACACATCTCCGCATGAATAGCAATTCCAGCAGATAATGAAGCGGGTAATTCTCCATTAACAAAAGATTGAATTAACTCAAATTTAGGGTGATGTTTAATCATGATTTTCTCCTAACTGTACTTTGAGTTTTGCTAATGCTAAACGCAAACGAGATTTTATCGTACCAAGAGGTAGGTTTAGATGAACTGCCAACTGTTCTTGCGACATTTCCATAAAATAAAAACCTTTTACCACCTGTTGCTGTGCTTCTGGCAACTCATCAATAACGGTTAATAACTGCTTATTTTCAAGATGGTCATCAAAGGTTTCTTCTTCAGTTGCGATGCTTTCGGCTATCGGCCAAATATCATCACTTAATGTATCTTCTTTATTCCCCTTAATTTTACGTAAAATATCAAAAGTTACATTACGCATAACGGTATAAACCCAGGTAGTGGCAGCCCCTTTATTTTTATCAAATAAGTGTGCCTTTCGCCAAACATTGCTCATAGTTTCTTGAACTACTTCACTTGCTTGGGTTTCGTTGGGAAATTTACTACGCGCAATGCGCTTTATTTTTGGTGCAAAAAATTCAAACAAATGCGTAAAAGCAATTTTGTCTCGCGAAGTTGCAACGGCATCAAGCCACTGACAAAGTTTAGGATGATCTATTTTTTCTGACATCTGAGTAGATTTATCAGATGTCACTTTACTTAGCAAGAGAGTTTGCATTGCTTTTATCACCAAGAGCTGCTTTATAACTTATATACCTATACGGCTCTTAATTAATAAAGATCACTTAATAACTAAGTTTTTACTTATTTTTTGCTATTTTCTAAAAAAATTCACATTACTTTCTATTCGTTGAAGATAATAGACTGTACAAAGTGCTTCGCTTCTTCATAGTTATGACTATGTACAAAAGAAGTTTTGATATCTAAATCGACCGGAATAAGTTCTAACCACCTTGCTACCACCCAATTAGCATTATTCGTTGCTTTATCAACGTAGAGCTTATTTAGAATAGAATTATTATCAAAGACTTCATCCAATGATTGTGACAGGATATCGGTTGTGTCTTGACCTGTTTCTTGAGACCAATGTGAAATGTCAGACACTTCACCAAAGTGCAAATCATCCTCATCTTTATCGCTAGATAGAATTTCAACTAAAGATTTACATTGAACATCTATTTCTAAAATACCGTCGTCACCCTGGTCAAAATTAATAATTTCAACCCAACTACCCCAAAGAGTATCAGGCTCTTCCGATTCAATAGTTTTTAAGTCAGGGTTTTCTGCCTTAGTATTAATTGAATCAGAGTCCTCTGATTTAATACTATTTAACCAGATAACAAAGCCTTGTTCTTGCGTTGCTATTTTTACCATTTTTAAATAACGTGGTTCAAAAATACGCAAACGAGTAATGCCACCTGGTAATATAAATACAGGTAATGGAAAAATAGGTAATCTTGTATTTACATTTTTCATAAGTAGTTCGCTCCTTTTGTTAAGCTATTAGATACGAATCAACACGAATAAATGATCACTTATCAATACATTTATACGAAATAAAACTTACTTTATTGACATGTTTTTTGCGGGAACTCTTTATCAAAAAATAAAGTGATTTCTGCGACATCAATACCAAATTTTGACATGGATGTTTTATTCATTACTCGATTTTCATCAAGTTGGTACATCCAATCATCCATACTGACTTGATAAGTTTCATCATCAAGCTTTAGCAGAAAATCATATTGAAATTGAAAAGCAAAACCCTGATGTTTTCCTATAGCAATACCAGCGACATCTTCAGCAGTGCCGCGATAGCTACCATCGTTTTGTTTAGTTAACTGCCAGTTACGAAAAGAAATCTCACCATCATTGAAATAAAACTTTTCAGCTAATGTGCCTTTATTGCCTTCCCACGTTCCGACAATTTCAACACAAAAACGTCTCGTCACTTCTTGAGAATAATCTTGTACTACACCCCAAGCAATTACGTTACCGTTGAAGTACTGCTTAATATCAAAAGGTGCCTCTGTCTCTTTATAATCCTGTAGTGCCGTTGAACAGCTAGCGAGAGTAAAAGCGATAATAGAAATTAATACGTCCTGAATAAATTTACTCATGAATATTTTCTCCTAATAATTCAGCCCTCAATTCAGGCTCACTGGTCTTTTTTGAAAGCCATATGGCTAAGAATAGCTGACTAAACTCTGCTTGTTCAATAACGCCTACTTGCACATCATTAAAATAGAACATAGATTTATTATTTTGTACCGACAACGCTAACTTATCACCTGAATAAATATCAGGCCATATTGCTTTTAGTTTAGGAATAAACTGATTGTATTGAGCTTTTGAAAAACCTAAGTGTTGCCACTGTTCTATTGTGCGCTCAAGTAGGTCTGCTGCAGTAATATCTTTTAAATACTCTATTTCAAAAATCAGTTCTGCGGGTGGGTTTTCAGGTATATAGGAGCCTGACTTTGTATAAAGGGTACTATGATAAATATCCCAAAATAGAAATGTAAACTTAGCATTACCCACTTCTGTAAAGCCGAGTTCTTTAAAGCTTTCAGCTTGTTTTTCTTCCTTAACATTTTGATTATTGTCAGCCTGAACTTCGAACAGTATAGAGATAAATACCAACAATATTATTAGACCCGGTTTATACATTATTTTTCTCCTGAAAATAGAACATTTTCTTTAAATGAAAAAACAACACCATTAATATTGACCAGATAACAGCTAAGATAAAGTAAGTAGTCAAAACCTCGAATCCAAAAGTCATTGATGTTAACGATTCACCGACGATATAACTTAGCGGTGGGAAGATAAAACCAACGATTAACTGGAATACTTTAGCTCGCGATAAAAACTGTAAGCTATGAGCAACAGTTGCGGCAAAGGCGATCCATAACATTATTAACCATAATGGAATAACTAACTGGTCTTTAAATTGAAAAACATCAAAAAATAATAAGGCTGAATCAATAACAATACCTATTGTCGCTACAGATACAATTAATTTAGCTTCTGCAACTCGCTGTTTACAAAAATAAAAATGCAACCCTATCCATAAGAGAACCACAGGAATAAAGCGATTTTCTAAAAGAATCAGACCAAACCATGCAATGTTGAAACCGATAATATTAAGTAGCATATTAGTAATACTTGTTAGCTTTGTAGGTAATACGGTTGAAACTTGAATTTGGATTACTTATAGCCGACTTATTAACACCAGAAGGTAAAGTACGGCTAAAATCGGCAATTCAAAAAGTGATTAAAATTTTCGACTGTATAAGAGCCTGATACTTAAATTAGAATGCTTTTCAACTAATGGACTGTCCGTGATTTCAGAAGCAAACCAGGTATGCTGAAGGCTAAATTGGGTAAAGCCACCTAAAAGAATAGGTGTAGAGATAGATAAACCAAGACCCGAGTTCATGCCACTTTGGCCAATGTACTCAACTCTATTAGCATTAACTTCACCCTGACCTACGCCATAATAATAATCGACATGTTTACTATCTAAATAACTAAATACCACGCTAGGTTCAACAAAAACCGGACCAAATCTAAACGTATGCGCAATAGTAGAAGTAAGTTCAACACCATTTGAACGATTCAATACATCAAACATTGATGATAAGCCGATCTTCCAATTATTTTTTTGATACTTTAAGCCAATACCTGCATCCATAGATATTTTTCTATCAGCCATGCCAGCAAAAATATAACTATCATCTTCGTCAAATCCTTGAAACCTTGGTGCAACCTGTACTAAAACGTCTAGATCAGCAACCTTTGCCACATTGTAACTAACAAAAGGACCGTAAACATTTAGCTTTTCACCTCGATAACCAATGATGGGTAATATTATATTTCGTCTGTTGTAGCCTTTATATATCTCTTTACTTGTACTTAAACCAAGACCATATATAAAACCTGTCCGGTCTGCAGGCTTTTGCGCGACAGATGATAAAGAGACCAAAAGTGTTAGGCATACAATAATTTTTTTAATCATGGTTTAGCTATTCCTTGTAATAAATTAACCCTATTATTTCAATATACGTTGTTTAGCGGATTTTAGATTTATTATCTGGGTAATTTTTGCGTTTAAGTTTGCCTATTCGCTTAGCGCCGCTTTATTTTTGAATATTTGTGAACTAATTTAAGTAGGGATACGTATCATTAATATAACGTTTTTTATAATAAATAAATTTTATGACAAACAACCGGATAATAATCCCTAAGGACTTTTACATGCGTATCTTTTTTATCTGCTTATTCGCCCTATTAACTGCAAGTTGTAGTAGTAATTATACTAACCAATCGCAGGTTGGACAGAAATTCCCCTCGATTACAGGAGAAAGTCTTGAAGAGGAGCAAGTTAACATTCCAAGCGACTTTCAAGGAGAAAAAACACTATTACTTATTGGCTACAAACAAAATTCACAATTTGATATTGATAGATGGTTAATCGGCTTAGACATGACGTCGAGTAACGTTAATGCTTATGAAATTCCGACCATAGCAGGCATGTTCCCAAGAATGTTTAGCACCATGATTGATAACGGTATGCGTGCCGGTATTCCAAAAGATTTATGGAAGGGTGTTATTACTGTTTATAAAGATGGTGAAAAAGTACAAGCCTTTACTGGTAACGAAAACCCCAATAGTGCCAGAGTCATTTTACTCGATGAAAACGGCACCATTTTGTACATGTACGATGCTGGTTTTTCTGTTAGCGCGCTCAATCAAGTAAGAAGTTTTTTAACCAGTCCATAATTAAACTTACGTAATAACATTTGTCGAATAACGCTTACCGAATAACGCTTATCGAATAAAAAGCATTCAATGAAGCTTGTAATATAAATGTAGCTGCAACACTTAACCAGTAGCATCGCTAAAGCCTGTAGCCAAGCCAGTACAGGTTAAAAATAATCTAATAAGGTAATCTTATGAATGTTCTTATCACCGGTGGAACAGGGCTTATTGGTAAGGCCTTAATTAAAACTTTGCGCCAAAACCACGCCAATATCACGGTTCTCACTAGAAGCAGCACTAAAGCCGTAAAAACATTAGGCACTGATATTAATGTTGTTGATGAGCTAAAACTTTCTACTATTGAGAACATAGATACCGTTATTAATTTAGCCGGCGAGCCTATTGCAAATAAACGATGGTCTACTGCTCAAAAAAAACAGATATGCCAAAGCCGTTGGGATATTACAGAAAAATTAACCTCACTGATAAAAGCAGCAAACAATCCACCAAGCCTTTTCATTTCAGGTAGTGCTATTGGCATATATGGCAGACAAGGTAGCCTTTCTATTGATGAGGAATTTACAGATTACCATCGAGAATTTACTTATGAGGTTTGCTCAAAGTGGGAAAATTTAGCGCTAGCAGCCAAATCAGAAAACACCCGTATTGCAATTCTAAGAACAGGAATTGTCTTAGATGAAAACGAAGGGGCTATTGCTAAAATGCTATTACCTTTTAAATTGTGCTTAGGCGGAAAAATAAGTCATGGGCAACAAATGATGTCATGGATACATATTGACGATATGGTAGCGGCTATCTTACATATTCAAAACACACCTAGCCTAAAAGGCTTTATCAATATAACAGCTGAGCAGCCAGTAACTAATGATGTATTCTCTCGTACTTTAGCAACAGCATTAAATAGACCTTGCATACTTACAACGCCAGCGTTTATGTTAAAGTTAATTTTTGGTGAAATGGCAGACCTATTACTCTTTGGCCAAGATGTAAAACCGACTAAATTAAAAAACAGTGGGTTCCACTTTACCTACCCAACCATTGATATCGCATTAAACAACCTACTAACTAAAAAGTTATAGCAATTGAGTAGCTTTAACGCTAATAGCTGTAATTTTTCCTTAACTATCTAATCGAGTATTTCTTTGTTCATAGCTATCCTATTGATAGCTATGAAGCAGCCATTCCCTTTAATCAATAACAAAGCCATCGATTTGACCTCCATTCTGACATAAAAATGAAATATCACTGTAAAATAACTGTCATATAAACATCATCTTATATTCATCATTACTACCTATGCTGTGTTATTTTTAAATAACTTACATAAGGTCACTATGAAAATGATCAAACAAAGCTTATCAGTAATTATTGCGGGTATATTGTCTTCGACAACATACGCAGCAACAATTGATACACAGCTGAATAATACTTGGTATAAAGAGGCTCAAACTAAACTTACCGAGAAGTTACAGCAAGCAAGATCAACAAAAGCAAAAAATGTAATTCTATTTGTTGGTGATGGTATGGGCATTTCAACGCTAACCGCAGCGCGTATTTTAAAAGGGCAATTAGCTGGAAATTCAGGTGAAGAAGGTTATTTAAGTTTTGAAACCTTTCCTTATTCGGCATTAGTTAAAACTTATAATGTAGATGCGCAAACACCAGACTCTGCAGGCACTATGACGGCAATGATGAGCGGCTTAAAAACCGATGCCGGTGTTTTAGGAGTCAATGAAGACATTCTTCGTGGCAACTGTGCATCAGTAAAAGGCAACGAAGTTGTTACTGCATTAGAGTTAGCTGAAATAAAGGGTTTATCTACAGGCGTTATTTCAACAGCTCGTATAACCCATGCAACGCCAGCAGCAACCTACGCAAAGTCAGCAGATCGTAACTGGGAAGACATCTCAGATATGGACATTGAAAATAATGCTGAACGTGCAAATTGTGAAGACATTGCCTCACAACTCGTTAACTTTGAAAGCAACTTAGAAGCTCGATATACAGGTATTGATGTTGACGGTATTGATGTTGTTTTGGGTGGTGGTCGTCGTCATTTCTTACCAAAAGAGGCAACTTATAATAGTGTTGATGCTACTAGCGATATAGAAGGCGATCGCACTGATGGTCGTGATTTAACAGCAGAATGGCGCACCATGTACCCAAATGGTAAATATATTATCGATCAAACAGGTTTCGATAGTATTGACCCTGAAACTACTGCACGTATTTTCGGTTTATTTAATGAATCTCACATGCAATACGAAGCAGATCGCAGCAATGATATTGCTGGCGAACCAAGCCTTTCTCAAATGACTGAAAAAGCGATCAATATTCTTGATAATAACGATAAAGGCTATTTCTTAATGGTTGAATCAGGACGAATTGATCATGGTCATCATGCCGGTAGTGCAAGCACGGCGTTAACTGATGCTATTGAATTTTCAAATGCTGTTCAAGCCGCAATTGACGCCACCAATGATGAAGAAACATTAATCATTGTTACTGCAGATCACAGCCATGTATTTACGATTGCTGGCTATCCAAAGCGTGGCAACCCTATTTTAGGCAAAGTTATTGGTGTTGGTGAAACAAGCCCTACCGAGGCTTCCGATGGTCTACCATACACCACATTAGGCTATAGCAATGGCTTAGGTTTCAGAGATTTAGGTGCAGAAACAGATGGAGACGCATCTTATGCATCAGGCCCTGTTGCCGGTAGACAAGATATCACAGCAATTGATACGACAACGCCAGGCTATCACCAAGAAGTTATCGTGCCATTAGGCAGTGAAACACATGCTGGGGAAGATGTTGCTATTCATACATCAGGTCCAGGTGCACACCTTGTTCAGGGTTCAATTGAACAAAGCGTTGTTTTTCATTTAATCAATCGTGCGCTTGGTTTACTTGGCCAATAGGCCCTTAAGGATTTTATGATGAACAAATATACATTATCAACAATAGCAACGTCTTTAGTACTTATCTTATCCGCTTGTGCTGATGGCGATAATGGCTCTGATGGAGCCAACGGAACAAATGGCTATAGTGCTTTAATTGCACAAACAAAGTTACCAATCGGTAATGAGAATTGTAAAAGCAGTGGTGTACAAATTGACTCTGGTTTAGATGTTAACGGTAATAACATTTTAGATAACACAGAAATAACAGCAACTGAATATATCTGTGCGCCGAATACGACTGAAGTAAACAGCAACGAGCTACTGACTAGTTTAAATAATCCTTGGTTTACGCAAGGTGCTGCCGAAATTGATGAAGCGACAAATATTTGGAACAAAATAGATACGCAATTAGCCAGCAACGCTAAGGTATCTATTGCAAGCGCCTCTACAGCTGCTGAAATAACAGCGCTTAAAGGCTCAGCTAAAAATGTGATCTTATTTGTTGGTGATGGCATGGGGATTTCAACTATCACCGCTGCCCGTATCTTAGATGGTCAGAACAAAGGCATGACAGGCGAAGAAAATCAGCTAAGCTTTGATAAATTCCCCTTTTCAGGGCTAGCAAAAACCTACAATGTTGATGCACAAACCCCTGATTCGGCTGGCACAATGACAGCTATGATGTCTGGCATAAAAACGGATGCCGGTGTGCTAGGTGTGAATGAAGATGTTGTGCGTGGTAATTGCACTAGCACTAAAAATACTGAAATGATCACTGCCTTAGAGTTAGCCGAAATTGCCGGGAAATCGACAGGTATTATCTCTACTGCACGTATTACTCATGCAACGCCAGCGGCTACCTATGCAAAATCAGCAGAGCGTAACTGGGAAGATATATCCGATATGGATATAGATAACAATGCAGAGCGCGCCGGCTGCGAAGATATTGCATTACAATTAGTTAACTTTGAAGCCAACTTAGAAGCACGATATGCAGGTGTAGATGTTGATGGTATTGAAGTAGTTATGGGTGGCGGTCGTCGTCATTTTTTACCTAAAGATGCTAGCTTCAATAGCATTGATGCTGTTAGCGCTATTGAGGGTGACCGTACTGATGGCCGTGACTTAACCGCTGAATGGCGATCTCACTACACTAATGGCGCTTATATAGTTGATCAAGCATCATTCGATGCAATTAACCCTGACACAACAACACGCGTATTTGGTTTATTTAACGAATCACATATGCAATATGAAGCTGACCGCAACAACGATATTGCAGGTGAACCAAGCTTGTCAGAGATGACAGCAAAGGCAATTGGTATTCTTGATAACAATAAAGAAGGTTTCTTCCTTACCGTTGAATCAGGCCGTATTGACCACGCTCATCACGCAGGTAATGCTTACAACGCATTGAATGATACCATTGAGTTTGCTAAAGCAGTACAAGCGGCAGTAGATGCAACTAGCCAAGAGGACACCTTAATTATTGTTACAGCAGACCACAGTCATGTCTTTACCATTGCAGGTTACCCAAAACGTGGCAATCCTATTTTAGGTAAAGTTGTCGGTATTGGTGAAACAGAAGCAAGCCTAGCGTCTGACGATATGCCTTACACAACCGTCGGTTACACTAATGGCCTTGGTTATAGAAACCTAGGTGCGGAAACAGATGCTGATGCGAGCTACCTTGCAGCGCCAGTAACGAGTCGAGTTGACTTAACAAGCGTTGATACAACCACTGCTGGCTTCCACCAAGAATCACTCGTACCACTAGGTAGTGAAACCCATGCTGGTGAAGATGTTGGAATTTTTGCAATAGGACCTGGCGCTAATTTAATTACTGGTACTAATGAGCAAAACTTCATATTTCATGTGATGGACTATGCCGCCAATCTTTCAAACACATCAAAGTAGCGTTAGCTGAGTTAAGCAAAGTAAGTTAGATATCAATAAAGAGTGGGGCTAATGCTCTATTCTTTATTAGTTATACCAGTTTCATTAATTAGGTGAACAATTTTATACGTAGAAAAAATTGACAAATACAAAGAATTTATTTCAATAACTCGTTGTGCTAATTATTAAATAAATAACGATGTAGTTGGTGATTTTAGCAAGTAAAAATGATCACATAGCTAGTGAGATTGGTATTAATAAGCTAGCACTTCGCTGTCCAAGATTATGCTCACTATCACTTCGACCTATCCTTACATTAACAAACTAATAAGATGAATCAGATGAGAACACTAATACTTATTGCCGTAATGGCCCTTCCGGCTTTTGTGTCAGCTAATGACGACTGCCAACCTAGAAAAATCATGGCGACATATAGCATTGAAGAAATAACCAAAGATCAGACATCACATAATAGAAATGACCTAATACTATTACGAACTCAAAATTCTGCTTTCCACATTAGTAACAAGACAGTCGCAACACAATGGACAAAGTTACCCAAGAATAATATGAAAAAAACATCCTACTTTATTGATGACAAGCGTGCGATTGAATACGAAGCAACAAAGACAAACACTAATCAAACCTGGGATCATCATGCGCAGCTATTGCATCCAAAATTTACAGAGCAAGCAACGCTTATCGAAAAAACAGGTGAAGGTTGTGAAAAATTAGAACATTATCAACAAAAAGAAAAAACAAAAACTGTTGATATATGGTGGTTTCCTGAAGAGAAGATAATGAAACGTATGACAAGTGTATCCGCAGATAAAACGATAAACTGGCAATTAACTGAAGCTACGCATAACCAAAAAGTGATTCAACAACAATTGGATATACTATCATCTTATCAATCAACAGATTTTGCTGATATTGGTGATAATGAATCCGACCCATTTTTTAGAAAAATGATCAATCTAGGTTTTATTGAACATAGTGCTTCTGGATTTTATGACAGTAAAGGAAATTCATTACCTTCATCTCACCAACATTAGTATTAGATCAATGTTGTTAAGTTTTAACTAGCCTACATTGGTTTTTGCAGGCTAGTTAACATACATTACTTAACGTAGGTGATAAAACTATCTGTTGAACGTCGAACTTTTTCTAAGTTAACTAGCCAATCGCCCTCTTCTTCACGATAGCCCAAAGGAAGTAATAATACTGATTTTAAGTTACGCTCTTTAAGACCGAGTATTTCATCCACTTTTTCAGGTAAAAAACCTTCCATTGGCGTGCTGTCTACTTTCATTTCAGCCGCTGCAATTAACGCTGAGCCTAAACCGATATAAGCCTGACGTGCTGCATGTTCAAAGTTTGTTTGTGCATCACGTGCCGGATAAGTATTTAGTAACATTTGGCGGTAATCTTCCCAGCCTTGATTTTTGAATCCACGCTTTTCATTCACTAGATCAAACATAGTATTAATACGTTCCGCGGTGTAATTGTCCCATGCGGCAAATACTAATAAGTGAGAGCAGTCTGTTACTTGTTGTTGACTCCATGCATGAGGCAAAATTTGTGCGCGTACTTCAGGGTTAGTTACCACAATAACGTCATAAGGCTGTAAACCACTAGAGCTAGCACTCAAACGAATAGACTCTAAAATAAAATCAACTTTTTCTTCGCTGACAGCTTTGCTCGGATTCATTTTTTTTGTGGCATAACGCCACTGCAGATTTTTTAATAACTCAGACATATATTTACTCTGTTAATAGTGATGGGTTTGAAATTGAGCTGATTAAGTATAATTTCAAGTGCTAAGTATGATTTTGTGAATAACGGGTAACAATATTCAGCAAAAAATCTCACAAACATAGCTTACATTCAATTTTACCAAGTTGTTTAAGCAGATAGAATACGACTCAAGGCATTACTTATTAAGTTGTAAATCTTGCATAAGCTAATGATATAATTAATAAAGTTGATTATTCTTGAACACAGAAAATACCAAGCGATAATTTTTGGTGTAAATAGATTTGTTTATGTTTATTCTGAAGATTGAGAAAGAGAGAGAGAAATTAAAAGTGGTCGGTGATGCAAGATTCGAACTTGCGACTGAACTTGATAGCACCCAAACCAAAATTTTGCTAATGAGAAGTTAATGTCAATAACGCTGTAGAATTAGTGTATATAGAGTTTGGCATAAAGTTAAAAAGTGGTCGGTGATGCAAGATTCGAACTTACGACTGAACTTGGTAGTACCCAAACCAAAATTTGGCTAATGAGGAGTTAATGTCAATAACGCTGTAGAATTAGTGTATATATAGTTTGGCATAAAGTTAAAAAGTGGTCGGTGATGCAAGATTCGAACTTGCGACTGAACTTGGTAGTACCCAAACCAAAATTTGGCTAATGAGAAGTTAATGTCAATAACGCTGTAGAATTAGTGTATATAGAGTTTGGCATAAAGTTAAAAAGTGGTCGGTGATGCAAGATTCAAACTTGCGACTGAACTTGCTAGCACCCAAACCAAAATTTGGCTAATGAGAAGTCAATGTCAATAATGCTGTAGAATTAGTGTATATAGAGTTTGGCGTAAAGTTAAAAAGTGGTCGGTGATGCAAGATTCGAACTTGCGACCCCTTGGACCCAAACCAAGTGCGCTACCAAGCTGCGCTAATCACCGACATTTATAACTTTTTATCTATTACTTCAGGAAGAAGCAAAAGATGGGGTGGCTAAAGGGACTTGAACCCTCGACAACCGGAATCACAATCCGGGGCTCTACCAACTGAGCTATAGCCACCACTGATTTTTACTAGTATTGTTTCTAGGTTTGAAACAATGCGCGGATTTTAATGAGTTATCGCGCTTTGTGCAAGTAAAATAGTAATTAATCGAAGAGATTTGCTATTATTTTTCTTCGATTAATCTTACTTGTTAAAAATAAGCGCCTATTCACGCTTTTATTACGATAAATACTAGCATCATATTACGCTGTCGCTTGTTGATAGGCCCACGTTAACCAAGGTAGTAAGGCAACTAAATCAGATTTTTCAACGGTTGCGCCAGCCCAAATACGTAAACCTGCTGGAGCATCACGGTAAGCTCCTATATCAAAAGCAACACCTTCATGATCGAGTAAGTTAATAATTGTTTTCACTTGCTCAGCATCCGCTTTTAATTCAAAGCATACGCTGGTATTTGAACAAATTTCAGGTCTTTTGGCTAAGAAATTGATCCAGTCATTCTGCGCAACGAACTCCGATAGTACTTCTAGGTTAGCTTCACTTTTTGCAACTGCCGCAGACAAGCCGCCAATTTCATCAACCCAATTCAATGCATCAAGGTAATCTTCAACGCATAACATGGACGGTGTATTAATGGTGGCGCCTTTAAAAATGCCATCAATTAATTTATTATTTTTGGTTAAAGCAAAGATCTTAGGGATTGGCCAAGCTGGTGTATACGACTCTAATCTTGCTACCGCTCGAGGGCTTAAAATTAACATACCATGAGCACCCTCACCACCGAGCACTTTTTGCCAGCTAAAGGTTGCCACATCTATTTTGTTCCAATCAAGATCCATAGCAAATACAGCACTAGTGGCATCGCAAATGGTTAATCCCGTGCGTTGATCACTGATCCAATCGGCATTTTCAACTTTCACGCCTGACGTTGTTCCATTCCAAGTAAAAATAATATCGTGGTCAGGATTAGCTTGAGAAAAGTCAGGTAAATCGCCATATTCACCAGTAAAGATACGAGCATCGTCTAATTTTAGTTGTTTAGCGATATCTGTGCCCCAACCCGAGCCAAATGACTCCCATGCAAAAACATCAACTGGACGCTGTCCTAGCAATGACCACATGGCCATTTCCATTGCCCCGGTATCTGAGCCTGGGACAATACCCACTTTATAGCCTTCAGGTAAGTTTAATAAGCGTGAGGTTTCAGTAATCGCTTTTTGTAAACGTGCTTTACCGATAGCACTACGATGTGAACGACCTAAACTATCAGTATTAAGTGCAGCAAGATCATAACCGGGACGTTTTGCACATGGGCCTGAAGAAAAGTTAGGGTTGGCCGGTTTAATATTCGGTTTAGTGTTCGTTTTCATTAATGTTCCTTGATCAATCGATCATTGTCGCTACTTACCTTATATCAGTAAATAACCTGCACAACAGCTAATTCTGTAAAATTGGGTAAATAGTGCCTCAATTCTAATAAGCATTCAATAGGGTTACTGTAGTTTTACACAAGATATAAATCAGGTTTTCATCTTTATCAATTTACATAAATTACTGCTAAGATTAATATCAGGCTAACCGCAGGAAAACCTTATGTCATTAGATAAAATTACCGCACAAATAAAAGCGCAGAGAGATAAAATTCCACCTGTTGAATTATGGAACCCTGATTATTGTGGTGAAATCGATCTACAAATAAAAGCCAATGGTGATTGGTTTTATGCAGGTACAATTTTCAAACGTCCTGCCTTGGTAAAATTATTAGCCTCGGTGCTAAAAAAAGAACAGGACGAGTATTATCTTGTTACGCCCGTTGAAAAAATAAAAATTACTGTTGAAGATGCCCCTTTTGTTTTAACACAATGGCGTTGGCAAGGTGAAAGTCAGCCAACCATGGTAGTCACTAATAATGTCGGTAATGAATTTACGCTAGATAATAACCATCCAATAACAATCAATGATAATGGTGAACTCTATGTTACTGTTCGACGTGAATTGTTGGCCAAGGTACACAGAAATGTTTATTACCAATGGGTAGACTTGGCCAAAGAAGTTAACACAGGCAAAGACACTGAATTAACCTTTAACAGTGCTGGGTATCAATTTAGTTTGGGAAAAATTTAAAATTGCGACTTAAGTTAAGCTGACGTCAGCTTAGGATACCGTTAATGACTTAAATAATATGACGTAAAATAATATTTTATTCTATTTTAAGTCATGCGCTAGTTGGATAGTTTCCTACTTTAAGGACAACCACCATTATCTAAGTCCCCCCTTTAAGGCTGAAAATTCCATTCCTAAGGATTATTAACATAAGGCAATTGATATTAAACGATAAATTATGTGTTATTAACATAAGTTCACTGTAAATAGAAACATATATATGATAAGAAAGTAATGGTATATATTATTTTAGGGCTTTCTGTGCGTTTTAACTTTTTAACGTGGCTTGCTTCTTTTTTATGTACTATTCGCCCATCAGATCTTAAACACCCGATCTTAATGGTTAAGTTACAACTATAAGGAACAAGTTATGAAGTTTCACATGCTCGCGTTAGCGGTATTATCAACCACTCTTTTAGGATGCGGTTCGGCTGAAATACCAACAGAACAAAAAGCGGAGCAAAAAATAGAACAACCTAAACCACAAGCTATGGTGGTAACAGCTAATCCTCATGCTACAGCAGCTGGACTAGAAGTGTTAAGAAGCGGTGGTTCGGCAGTAGATGCAGCTATCGCTATTGAGTCAGTATTGAGTCTTGTTGAACCTCAAAGTTCTGGTTTAGCCGGTGGTGCATTTATGGTGCATTACGACAATGAAACAAAAACATTAGCTGTGTATGACGGCCGTGAGTCGGCACCAAGTGGCGCTACACCAGATATGTTTATGTTAGAAAATGGTGATTCTATGCCATTTATTCAAGCGAAAACCAGTGGTTTATCTACCGGTGCACCAGGAGTTGTAGCTATGCTATCTATGGCTCATCAAGATCATGGTACATTAGAATGGGACAGTTTGTTTAGCTATGCAAGTAAACTGGCCACTGAAGGCTTTGAAATTTCTCCACGTTTATATGGTATGTTAGAGCGCTTTGGCAAATTTATTCCAAGTACGCCTGAAGAAGGCCCTACCGATGCCTTTAAATATTTTTATGACGATGCAGGTGTTCCTCACCCAGCTGGCTATCTATTAAAAAATCCCGAGTACGCAAAAACTCTAAATATTATTTCTAAAGATCCTGCTGCGTTTTACCATGGCGATATTGCTAAAAAAATCGCGGCTATGGTGCAACGAGAGCCTAGAGCGGGTTCATTAACTGCTGAAGATATTGCCGCCTATAAGCCGGTTAAACGCACTGCGCTGTGTCAAGATTATCGAGATGCTCAAATATGTGGTGCGCCGCCTCCATCATCATGGTTAGCGGTTGGTATGATTATGGGTATTTTAGAAAATGGTCCACGCCCAAGTGCAGCTGGCCCTGATGATCCAAAAAATTGGGCAGTTATGGCTCAAGCACAACAACTGGCCTATGCAGACAGAGATCAATTTATTGCCGATCCTAATTTTGTGGATATGCCCATTATCGGCATGTTAAACAAAGAATATTTAGCGAAGCGCGCTCAACTTATTTCTGATAAAGCCACACCACATACTTATGCGGTAGGTAATCCTTGGGCATACAACGATTCACCGAGTCAAACAACTGCGGGTATTGACGCGACACAAGATGTGCATGGTACAACTCACTTTGTCATTGTAGATACAAAAGGTGATGTTGTGTCTATGACAGCAACGGTTGAAAGCATTTTTGGTACCACGCGTATGGTTGGCGGTATGTTTTTAAACAATCAACTTACTGACTTCTCTTTTCAACATCATGATAAAGACGGTAATGCCATTGTAAATGCGGTTGCGCCAAACAAGCGCCCTCGTTCGTCAATGTCGCCATCAATTGTGTTAGATAAAAAAGGTGAGTTCTTAATGGCGACAGGTTCTCCGGGTGGCAACAACATTATTGCCTATACCGTTAAAACCTTAGTCGGTGTGTTTGAATGGGGTTTAGATCCACAAGCTGCTGTTGACTTACCTAATATGGTTGCTCGAGGCAAAACCGTTCGTTTAGAAAAAGATGCTGCTCCAGAGTCATTAATTTCAGCAATGAAAGACATGGGCTTTGATGTTGATGCATCACGAGGTGAAAACTCAGGGTTAAGTGTGATTATGCGCAAACCTGACGGCACACTTGAAGGTGCAGCAGACAAGCGACGAGAAGGCGTAATAGGAAGACTTTAAAGCTGCTTTCCTTAACTAACTTAGATTAACTAAATAAAGCGAATGATAGATAACGTTAGTTACCAAGCATTTGATTATATATGCACTCTAATTGCAAAGCCTGATTTTTTATCAGGCTTTTTCTTTCAGTTTTATACAAGTATTAACCTTACAACATGATACTTGGCTGAGTTAAATAACGCGAGAAAAACGCTGTTGATTAACATGCTTTTTCATATAGGCATCAAAGCTCATACAAATATTACGGATAAGTAATCGAGCTTTTTGATCAACTTTAATTTCTTTCGCATTATTTTCAACTAAACCGTCTGTAATAAATGATGTTAATAACGGTAAATCTTCAGCAAAATAGTCATCAAAGTTGATATTATATCTTTCATTAATCATCACCTTATTGACATAAAGGTTACACATTAACTCACGAATAACTTCACCACGTAAAATATCATCGTCAGTTAAACTAACGCCACGTTCAAGTGCATGTTGTTGGTTTTCAATCGATTTATAATAGCTTTTTAAGTCTTTAGTGTTTTGACCAAACGAACGTCCAATATTGCTAATCGATGACACGCCAAGCCCCAGTAAATCACAACCGCCTTTAGTAGTATAACCTTGAAAATTACGATGCAAAGTACCATCACGTTGAGCAACAGAAAGCTCATCGTTCGATTTAGCGAAATGGTCCATACCGATAAAATCGTAACCATAACCACAAAGTGTTTCTATTGATAACTTCATTAAGGCAAATTTTAGTTTTACATCAGGCAACCATTCATCACGCAACTTACGCTGTGCAGCAAAGCGGCTTGGTAGATGAGCGTAGCTAAATAGTGAAATACGATCAACATTCCACTCGTGCGCTTTGTCTAAAGTATTTTTGAAGTTTTCTAAGGTTTGATGCGGTAAACCATAAATCAAATCGATATTAATAGACTGAAAACCTATCGCTTTTGCATGACCAATAAATTCACCAATAAACTCGGTTGATTGCACTCGGTTGATTGCTTTTTGTACTTTTAAATCTAAATCTTGTACACCTAAGCTTAACCGGTTGAACCCTAATGAAAATAAGTGATCGGCTAAATCCATTTCAATTTCTCGTGGATCAATCTCAATACTCATTTCGAGCTCATCCGAAAATTCGAATTTTTCTTTTAATAACGCTACTAAGGTTGTAATTTGTTTATGTGTTAAAAAGCTTGGTGTACCACCGCCCCAATGTAGCTGCTTAACTTTATACTCAGTAAATAATGGGGCTTGTAGTGCAATTTCTTGCGCTAAATAATCAAGATATATATCAGCTTTATCACGATGGCGAGTGATTACTTTATTACAACCACAGTAATAACAAAGGGTATGGCAAAATGGAATGTGCACATATAACGATAATTCACGGTTGGGTGAGTCTTTCACCGCTTTAATAAAATCGTCATGCTTAAACTCGTCATTAAACTCTAATGCAGTAGGATATGAAGTATATCTTGGACCGCTAGTGTTATATTTACTGAGTAATTGAGAATCGAAAAATTGACTTGCTTGCATGATGTTACCCGTAGTTTATCTAAGCTAAAGCGATTAATAATACGCATTATACTTAGATTAATTTAGGGTTTATTGATTCAACACAAGCAATTATTGAAATGTGTAAAGTTATTTAAATTTGCTTCTTATCTTAAATAACCCACATCAATGTCTGTTGTTACGTAACTGAATTTGATGCCTTTAAGGCACTTATTCTTTCCGTAACATACTGCTTAAGTAAGCCAAGATCAGCAACAATAGCGTCGTGCAATTTTGCTTCACTTGTCATACGTTGGTAATCTTCTTTCATACGTTGTTTTTTATCGAGATTTTTTCTATCACCAAGAATTGAAAGATGCTTTATTTCTTCGTATTGCTGAAATATCGCAGGAAATTGTTGTGATAGTTCACTACTCAATTTTAATGAATCAAGTAATACCGACAAACGCCAGCATCCCTCACTAAAATCACACTGCTCTTCTTGCATCGCTCGTACAATGATTTTGACACTAGCAAGTATTTTACCATCATGCTTAGCTAAAGCTTGTTGGCGACGTAACTCATCTTGCTGCTGAGCACGCTTTTGCACTCGCAGTTGTTTCAGCAACTTGCCAGCATAAAAGGCTAAACTCACAACAATAATTACGGCGAAAACAAGTGCAATAAGCCAGTATTGATTCATATTCATTAACCTTAGCTAGTATTTTTACTTAGTTGAATCGGGTAAAGATGAATTGTCTAACTTATCCCATAAATCTTCTTCAGAGCTAATACTTGTGTTGATGATTTCGTCTTCTTCATCATCTAATTCCGCGCTTATTTCTTCATGACGTTCCATCATGCTATTGAAGTAATCAACTTCTTCGTGCGTTAAATCGATACCATCTTCTTGTTTGGTCAAAATAACTTGCAGCTGCTCATCTTCTTCAATATTTGCCAATTCTTGCGCTAAGCTAAGTTCAACATCAGTATTGTCATCAGCAACAGAACGCAATGCAGCAATTGGATCTTGTTTCGGTTTAATGATTTTTGCCTTAGGTTCAACTGGCTTGTTTTGAGCAGGCTTAGCAGAGCCACCCAAATCAATAGCTTTTTTACTACCAATGCGAGGATCTTTATTTAGATTGCCATTTTGCACTGAATTGTTATCAAGCTGTGCTTCTTGTTGACGATTACCGGGTTTGTTACCTGTTTTTTTACGCACTCTTTTTTCAATGTTCGATAATTCAACTTTACTTAATTTGGCTTTTGCCGTTGGCGCGCCGCCTGGTTTTCTAGATTTTTTTGTACGAGACATGAATATGACACTTTTTTAACGATTAATTGCGCTATTTTACGCCATTAACCGTTAAAAAGTAATGGATAGTTTCTAGTTTTGAGCAACGATGTGAATGGTTTTTAAATAACGCGCCTTTCTATATGATTTTATTGATGTAACCAAGCGGCATGTCGCGGTGCTCTTTTGGTTTTAGACCATTCTTCAACCATGTCGTAACCCACGCGGTTCAACTCTTTATATTGTTCAGGTGTACCCGTATTAGCGGCGAGCTCTAAACGGTGTCCATTAGGATCAAAGAAATAAATTGATTTAAACACCCCATGATTGACTGGCCCTAAAACACCTATCCCCTTACTTTCTAATGTTTTTTTGGCGGAAATAAGTGCTTCAACACTTTCAATACGTAAGGCTAAATGCTGTACCCAAGTAGGTGTGTTTTCATCTCGGCCCATATCTGGCGAGTTAGGAATTTCAAAAAAAGCTAAAACGTTTTCATTACCTGCATCTAAAAAAATATGCATGTAGGGGTCTGGCGCTTTAGTTGATGGGACTTCATCTTCAGCAATTGCTAGCACTAAATCCATGTTTAACTTATCTTTATACCAATCGGTTGTTTCTTTGGCATCTTTGCAGCGATAAGCGACGTGGTGAATTTTTTCAATATTTATCATCAGTAGGACTTCTTAAACTCAGCTAAAGTATGATCTAATTTTAATCACACCTTAGCTAAGTTCGCTAATTTTAGCCCTATTTAAGTACTTACTAAACGTCAGCAATTCACTACGCTTGATTGTATAGAAATTATTACAACACTAAATTTTGTTCGATTTGAATACCTAGACTCGAATATCTAAATTTCATAGCTAGGCGAGTATTACGGTTTTATCACCATTCAAACACACCCGTTGCTCAGCATGAATTCTTACCGCATGACTTAAGGCTGTTGCTTCTAAATCATGTCCCATATGCACCATCTGTTCGATAGTAAAAGTATGATTAATCGGTTTAACTTCTTGTGCAATAATAGGACCTTCATCTAAATTAGCTGTTACGTAGTGCGCTGTGGCACCAATAACTTTAACACCACGTTTATGTGCTTGATGATATGGGCGAGCCCCTTTAAAGCTTGGTAAAAAAGAATGATGAATATTAATAGCACGACCTGCTAATTGTCGGCATAAGTCGTCTGATAAAATTTGCATATAACGCGCAAGTACCAATAAATCAGCGTCACATTCTTTCATTAAAGAAAGTATTTCTGCTTCTTGCTCGGCTTTAGTATCTTTTGTAATAGGTAGATGATGAAACGGAACACCATGCCACTTAGCAAGTGGTTGACAATCTTGGTGATTAGAAATCACGGCAACAATATTAATGGGTAGAACACCCGATTTCCATTTAGTTAGTAATGACACTAAACAATGATCATCTTTTGAAACAGCAATAACGACGTTAGGTACATCGGTTTTATTACGAAGTTTATAATCCATATTCAGTGGTTTAGCTAGCTCATCTACAGCTTCTATAAACTCATTAGCAGATACCGTTAGATTTCGATCATCAAAAGCGATACGAGAAAAAAATGTTTCTGTATAAGGGTCACTATATTGCGAAGTTTCAGTAATAAAAGCGCCATGCTCAAATAAACTCTGTGAAACTTTTGCTAAAACGCCTGTATTGTCCGGACATTGCCAAGTAAGAATATAGTGATTAGGTGTGGTCATGATATTTTGCTACTGAAATAAAAAGAAGCGATATGATTGGCTATTTTGGTGAATTATTCCAGTATTTTCATAGTCTTTTTGGCTATATCTTTTATTTTTGTGTTTCTTCATTAGATAATTGATGTCAATTTTTAATATATAACCTCAATTCTGGATAAGAAGATAAAAAATTGAACTAAATACCCACCTAGCGATCAGATCTTTCGACCAAGAAACGATTTGAAAGCAAATAAGGTGGGCAGATGGATAATTTAGTGGAAATATTTTGTGATGTCGATGATTTTTGTCATCAATTTTCACCTAAATGGGAAGCACAATTGCTATCAGACGGTACTCGCAAGCGTAGACGTAGTTCGAAAATGTCTACCAGCGAGCGAATGAGCATTATGATTGCATTTCATCAGTCAAATCATAGAGATTTCAAAAACTTCTATATTGGTTTAGTCCAACGATACTGGACTGATGATTTCCCAGAGCTGCTCAGCTACACTCGTTTCATCAATACAATGTCAGATCTTATTGTACCAATGTGTGCTTACTTTCAAACGGTGAAAGGTGAGCCAACAGGAATTGCATTTGTAGATTCTACAAGCCTAAAGGTATGTCACAATATCCGTATTCCACGTAACCGTGTATTTGCAGATACGGCTAAGCGAGGAAAAGGAACAATGGGCTGGTTTTTCGGCTTTAAGCTTCATCTATTGATTAATCATAAAGGTGAAATCCTTGCTTTGAATATTACGCCGGGCAATACAAATGACCGAACTCCAATACCTGACTTATGTAAAAATCTTACTGGTAAGCTATATGCAGATAAGGGATACATTGGAAAAAACTTGAGCCAGACATTAAAGGAATCAGATATTGACTTAGTGACGACCGTGCGAAAAAATATGAAAGCTAAAGTAATATCAGCCTTTGATCGGGCAATACTATCAAAGAGATACATAATAGAGACAGTGAATGATCAACTTAAAAACATATCTCAAATAGAGCACAGCCGCCATCGTAGTGAAACAGGTTTTATGCTTAATGTAATTTCAGGAATAGTTGCTTATTGTTTAAAAAGACAAAAGCCGTGTATTAAGTTATCGGATAGGGAACAGTCCATTATGAGTGCTTAAAATGCCGCACCTTATCCAGATCTCAGGTTATATAGCTGCTCAACTTTCTCTCTGGCTCAAGGCGTTTTACGTAAAAAATTTAAGTTAGATTTAATACTTGCTGACTTACTGTAGATTCATGAAAGCAAAGGAGGATCAAAAAAAGGCACCGCACCTTTAAACAAGTTCAAAGATGTTATGCCTTTAGTTGATTGAATAAACAGAAATAACAAGCTAGAAGTTATTTAACGCTTATTTCTCAGACTATAAAACTGAGCGCTAGAGATGATTAGGGCTTAAGCAAAATACTTCTCTAAATCATCTGCACCGCCAATATGTTTTCCGTCAATGAAGACTTGTGGCACAGTGTCAGCATTAGTGATTGCTCGCATAGCTGAAATACTGATTTCATCACCTAGAGTTAACTCATCAAAAGATAAACCTTGCTTAGCTAGTAAAGTTTTAGCTCGAGCACAATGTGGGCAACCTGGTTTTGTAAACAAGCTAACTTTCGTTGTTTGAACTGCTTTTGGGTTAATATAAGCAAGCATAGTGTCTGCATCAGAAACTTCAAACGGGTCGCCTGGTAAATCAGGTTCAATAAACATTTTCTCGATAACACCATCTTTAACTAGCATAGAATAGCGCCAGCTACGGTTACCAAAACCAATTGCATTTTTAGCTACGAGTAGACCCATGCCATCAGTAAAATCGCCATTTCCATCAGGGATAAAGCTAACATTTTCAGCATCTTGATCTGCTGCCCAAGCGTTCATCACGAAGGTATCATTCACTGATACACAAATGATTTCATCTACGCCGTTTTGAGAAAATTTACTTGCTAGCTCATTGTAACGCGGTAAATGCGTTGACGAACATGTTGGTGTAAAAGCGCCAGGTAAAGAAAAAACAACGACTGTTTTTCCAGAAAAAATTTCTTGGGTATCGCGTTTACTCCAATTGCCATTAACGAACATTGGAAATGTTGTTGAAGGAACTTTTTGACCTTCTTTATTTTCGAAATTTGCATTTTGAGCAGACATTTGTATTCCTTATTTGATACTAATTTATTTAAATTTACATGTTGGCATTTAATGAAGCTATTATTTAGCAAAAACCATAATAATTAAAGTGATTTAAATAGATACTCTTAATCTAAAAAACAAATACACAATAATTATACTAATAACTATTGTAATAACACTCTGTATATTTACAAGGCTGATCTATAACAGAATGTACTTTGATATGTAACAGAACAAATCCTAAGTAAGTACAAGCTAAATTGCCCTTAACTTATACTCGCCATAAAATATGCTTACTTGGCAAATGCAGGTAAAGTTGTTATTTATAGTACACAATAATATTTACGTAAAGTAGAAACTATAATGCAAACACAGGAAATCGGGGTTTATACCATTGAGCGGCAAAGTAATATTTTATTTATTGATATACAAGGCGCTTTTAATGACACTGTCTCTGAACAGTATCACCAAGATATAAAAATTATCACCGAACAAATGAGTGATGTTCCTTGGGCTTCCTTAATTTCTTTTCAAGATAACAGCCTTTTTACGCCTGACGCAGAGCAAAAATTAGTTGAAACAACAGAATACCGTGTTGATAACGGCATGATTGCAATTGCTGCTGTTATTATTAATAGTGCACATGCCGATATTTTACAAATGCAATTACAACGCGTATATCAACGTTGTTGTATTAAATTTAATTTTTTTAGTGATATAAAACCGGCTCAAAATTGGCTAGATAGTTTTATAAACTAAAGACTTCCCCTTTGTTAATCACACTTTTTATCGTAAGCTTTATACTAATTTTATTCCATTTATTAGATAACGTTTACGTATGAAATTATCCTTACAATCTGCTACCTTAATTCAGCGCTACAAGCGTTTCCTTGCTGATGTGACATTAGCAGATAACTCTCCTATTACAATGCATGTTGCTAATACTGGTGCGATGACTGGTTGTGCTGAACCTGAAGATACGGTTTGGTATAGCACCTCTCCTAATCCTAAACGTAAATATCCCCACAGTTGGGAGCTAACACAAACCAAAAAAAATCACTTTATCTGTGTGAATACAATTAGGGCAAACCAGTTAGCAGAAGAAGCTATTCTCAATGGTACTATTACTGAATTACAAGGTTTTGAGAAATTAGAAAGAGAGGTGAAGTATGGAGACGAAAATAGTCGTATCGATATTTTATTAACTCATGCTGATCGCAGTAGCTTAACCCTCGCTATGAAAGCTAAAACCTACATTGAAGTAAAAAGTGTCACCCTACTTGATGATGACCAAGGGTACTTTCCAGATGCAGTCACTACGCGAGGACAAAAGCATTTAAGAGAACTAATGAGTATTGTAAAAAGTGGCCATAGAGCTGTATTACTATTTGCAGTATTACACACCGGCATCAATAATTTTAAAGTTGCAGCACATATAGATAAAAAATATGCTGACTTACTACAGGAAGCTATCGATTCTGGGGTTGAAATATTGATCTATAAAGCAAAAATAGATTCTGAAAACATATCGTTATCTGAACAACTTTTTTATAATAATGAGTTCAAATAATTAGCTGTTTTTATTAGCAATAAACTACAGGGCTATTTATTTTTTTCAATCAAGCCATGGTTAACGGCGTATCGCACTAATTCCGCTAGTGTTTCTACTTTTAATTTCGTTTTTATATTTCGACGATGCGCATCAACGGTTCTAAAGCTAATATCTAACTTACGGGCAACTTCTTTGCTTGATAAGCCACTCGCCACATGTGAAAGAATAACTTGCTCTCACGCGTAGTTAACCTTTCATTATCAGCTTTCATTGGATTTTCAATTAACATTTTTGAAATAGAACTACTAAAGTGGGTATTGCCTTTAGCTACCGCTTTAATCGCAAAATATACTTCTTCAGATGAGGTATCTTTGAGAACATAACCACTTGCGCCAGCATCAATTGCACTTCGAACAAATTCTGGTCTGTCGTGCATACTAAAAATAAGTACGCGCGTATCTGGAAGTTGCTCTGATATGATTTCGGTCGCATCTATACCATTCATTTTAGGCATACTTACGTCCATGATTATAACGTCAGGCTTTAGCTCTTTTGCTTTACTTAAAGCCTCTGCTCCGTCATCTGTTGCCCCCACAATTTCGATATCGTCATAAAATGCTAAACATGCTGTTAAACCACCTTGTACCATAGGGTGATCATCAACAAGCATGACAGAAATTTTTGAGTTATTATTATTATCTATCATCGTTTTTCGTTCTTATTGTTGCTTCGTTGAAATGATTTACAAAACTAGCTGTTGGTATTTTAACGGTAATAAGTGTGCCTTTTTTCGATGATTTAATGTCAAATTCACCTTTATGATATTGAACTCTTTCAGCTAAATTTCTTAAGCCAATCCCTTCATAGGAAGTATTATTATTTTCAATATCAAAGCCTTTACCGTCATCTTTTATTGTTAATGTTAGCCAGTCATCCTGTATTGATAAACTTATAATAACACTTTTGGCCTCTGCGTGTTTTTGAATATTTGTTAAGGTTTCTTGCACCACTCTGAAAAGGGTGGTGTTGATAAAATCAGGTAATAATTTTCTTAATGTAGGTTTGAATACGTCAATATCTACGCCTGTACGTTTAGAAAAGTCTTGTGCTATAGACTCGATGGCAACAGATAAGCCTAATTCGTCGAGTACTTGCGGGTGCATATGATGAGAAATTCTGCGTACTTCTTGAATCGCAAAAGTAAGGTTTTTTTCGGCATGTGTTAGCGGCTCTGGTTTTTCTTGCTTATTTTTAAGAAGAGTCAGTCGGGTAGCTTCTAAAGAGTATTTTATTGAAACCAATATTTGAATAATTCCATCATGCAGCTCTCTCGATATATGACGATTTTCTTCTTCTTGTACATCAATAACTCTTTGCCCTAATTCATTTATTTTTTCTTCAGCCTTTTTTTTATGACTAAGATTTACGGCAATACCAAAGAGAAAAATAAAGAAGATAGATGATAGTGCAACCACTAGAATAATTTTTTTGGTTCTGTTGATGTGACGGCTAATTTCGTTTTTAGTTTCATTGAGTTGTTTATATACATCATCTAAATAAACCCCTGTCCCTATCATCCAATCCCAGCGGTCGATCATGGTTGAGTAACCCATTTTTTCTGAGGGTTGCCCTTCTGAAGGTTTTGACCAGTTGTAGCGATAAAAGTCACCACCTTTTTGCGCATTTTTAATCAATACTTGAATGATCATTTCGCCGTTATCATCTCTTAAGTCCCACCAGCTTTGACCGACTCGATTAGGCTGCTTAGGATGAACAACACTATTGCCATTAGTATCATAAATAAAGAAGTATCCGTCATCTCCGTTATAAAGCATATTTTCAACAATATCAGCGACTACCATTTTGACTTTATTGTCGTTACTTTTGTCACTAGGGTACATGTGTTCAACAGAAGTAAGGGCGATTGAAGTGTAATTTTTTAACTCTTGCTCCTTTTGTTTTATTAAGAAGCTCTCAAGTTCTTTTACTGTTTTCACAGACAGCTCTCGGTATTCATTAGAAACTAAATAATAGGTAATTATTGAGGTTAAAATTACCTGAAAAATAGCAATATATAAAAGTCGTAGTGGTAGTGTCATGATTTACCTTTGTTATTTAATCAAGGAATTTTCTTGTTGATTATTATAATCGAGTGCCAATAACCAATCATATTCGGCCAGGCGACTATCATCACAAATATTAGGAGACTTTACTATCTACTGATACTAAATACGCACTGTTACCTACGTATTAATACCTAGCATAGATCGTATAACTAGGTAGGTAGGTAAGTGTTTATACGAATAGTTAAAATCCCCCATTTTTGCGAGAGTATACGAACTTTAATAAGCGTGTTAAACGCAAAATGGGGAAGATTACAATGTCAAAATCAATTATTTTAAAAGCGTTGTTAGTTGCATCAGTTGCATTTTCTGGACTGGTAAATGCCGCTGGCGATGAGAAAGTTAGATGGCGATTAGCTGAAACATGGGGTCCTAATTTCCCTATATTCGGTGATGCACCAAAAAACATGGCGAAGTTAGTAAAAGAATTATCTAACGGTCGCTTCACTATTCGTATTGACTCAGCCAACAAGCATAAGTCTGCTTTTGGTATATTCGATTTTGTTAAAAATGGCCAATATCAAATGGGTCATTCAGCATCATATTATTGGAAAGGTAAAGACTTCAACACTATGTTCTTTACAACCGTTCCTTTTGGTATGACTACTTCTGAACAGTACGCGTGGTTTTACCATGGCGGCGGAATGGAGCTAATGAAGTCGGTTTACGACAAATATGGCATTATGTCATTCCCAGGTGGTAATACAGGTAACCAAATGGGCGGTTGGTTTCGTAAAGAAATCAACACTGTTGAAGACCTTCAAGGCTTAAAAATGCGTATTCCAGGTTTTGCTGGTGAAGTATTAGCTAAACTAGGCGCTAAACCTACCAACATTCCATCGGGTGAGCTATATACAGCATTAGAGCGTAATACTATTGATGCTTTAGAATGGGTTGGTCCTTCACTAGATTTACGTATGGGATTCCATAAAATAGCACCTTTCTACTACACTGGCTGGCATGAGCCTGCAACTGAACTTCAGTTTATGGTTAACCAGAAAGCATACGATAAATTACCTGAAGATTTACAAAAAATCTTAGTTGCAGCAATGAAATTAGCGGCATACGACATGTATACGCAATCAACGCATGAAAGCGGTAAAAACTTAGCTACAATCAAAAAAGATTTCCCAAACGTTAAAATGCGTACATTCCCTAAACCTGTAATGGATGCAATCCAGGTTGCTAATAGTGAATTACTTGCTGAATTTGCTAGTAAAGATCCAAAAACTCAAGAGATTCTAGACTCTATCAAAAGCTACCAAGAACAAGTACGTGCTTGGACAAACTTCTCAGACCGTGCCTACTTAGACAGCTTCAGCGCTAAGTAGACCGTCCCTCTAATCTATAGTTACTTACTTTATTAAGTAGGTAACTATGGAGGTTATTATTATGAAAACCTTATTAAATATTCTTGAAAAATTTATTGACGCTGTAGGCTCACTCTGCAGTTTATTAATGATTCTGATGATCCTGAACGTATTTTACGATGTTTTAATGCGCTATTTCTTTAACGATGTAAGCATTGCAATGCAGGAACTTGAATGGCACCTTTATGCAGCTATGTTCATGTTCGGTATTGGTTATACTTTAAAAGAAGATGGTCATGTAAGAGTTGATGTTATTTACGATCAACTCTCTAAAAAATCACAAGCAATTATCAATATTGCTGGCTCGTTACTGTTTGCCTTACCTTTTACTTTATTAATTTTATATTTCAGCTGGGACTATGCGTTAGAAGCCTACACTATGGGCGAAGGCAGTGCAGATCCTTGGGGATTACCTCATCGCTGGATTATCCGTAGTGTTATTCCTGTTTCATCTATTTATTTACTCGTGTGTCTTTTATATGTAGTGCTCACTCAAATTAAAAGCCTTTCAACTCTTGTTCCAGAAAAAGGAGAGAAATAATGACGGGTTTGATTTTATTTATAGTCGCTTTACTGTTTTTATTCTTTGGTTATTCAGTTGCCTTTACCTTTGCTGGTGTATCAGTTTTAGTTGGTGTACTTGCCTTAGGTTTAGATCTATTTTCATTTATGCCATACCGTATTATGAGTGTAATGGAAAATACCACGTTAATGGCCATTCCTATGTTCGTTTTCATGGGGATCGTGTTGCAAAAAACGGGCTTAGCTGAACGTTTACTAGAATCTTCAGCGAAACTGTTTGGTAGTATTGCTGGTGGTGTTGCTATTTCAACTATTATTGTCGGCGCTTTATTAGCCGCTTCTACCGGTGTTGTTGGCGCGAGTGTTGTAGCTATGGGGGTTATTTCTTTACCGGTAATGCTTAAGAATAACTACCATGAACCTACCGCTGCAGGTGTTATTTGTGCATCAGGTACTTTAGGCCAAATTATTCCACCATCAATTATCTTGATCATCCTTGGCGATGTAATGGGTGTTCCTGTTGGCGATTTATTTAAAGCTGCTGTTCTTCCTGGCATGTTATTGATTGTTGCTTATACCATTTATATTTTGGTATTAGGTAAATTCAAACCTGAATACTGCCCACCTATGGTGATCACTGAAACTAAATCTGAATTATTAGTACAAGCAACAAAAGATATTATTCCACCATTGTTACTTATCGTAACGGTTTTAGGATCAATCTTTACAGGTATCGCAACACCGACAGAATCCTCTGCTATTGGTGCTTTAGGCGCAGTGGTTTTAGCTGTTTTCTATCGTAGTTTCTCTTTTAAGAAACTAAACGATGTATCTAAAGAAACAGTAAAAGTGACATCGATGATTTTTGCTGTACTTATCGGTGCAACCGCTTTCTCTATGGTATTTAGTTACTCGGGTAGTGAATACATTGTTGAAGAGTTCTTCTTGGACTTACCTGGCGATAAGTGGACATTCTTATTGATGTCTATGCTAGCGATATTAATTTTAGGCTTCTTTATTGATTTCATTGAAATAGCATTTTTAGTTGTACCCATTTTGGTACCTGTTGCTATGATTTTAGAAATTGATTTAGTGTGGTTTGCTATTCTAATTTCGATGAATTTACAAACATCATTTTTGACACCACCGTTTGGTTTTAGTCTCTTTTATCTCAAGGGAGTAGCGCCACCCTCACTTAAAACCACAACAATATATAAAGGTGTAATTCCTTTTATCCTAATGCAGATAATGGTTCTAGCACTGGTATTATTTTTGCCTGAATACTTTATCTTCACATAAGAAAAACATAATAAAAAACATAAAAATAAATTGGGGATATAATAATGAAAAAAACAGCACTCTTTTTAGCCGTTGGAAGTTCTTTGTTAATGGCTAATTCAGCAATGGCTGATGTGTCGGTTTACGGACGAATTACTTACAACATGCTAAAAGATGATACCTCGAAAGATGTATATTTTGGTCGTCATGAATTTGCAGAATCAAATTTTGGCCTTAAAGGCACAGTTGATTACGGTAATTTAAAGTTTGGCGCTCAATTAGAGGTTGGTTTAGATGAAGGCGTTTCTAATGTCCTTCACACTGAGGGAAATTCACGTACACGTATCCAAGAACTATCTATAGCCGGTGATTTTGGTAAAGTAAAATTAGGTACCGGTGCGGGGATTACTTGGATTATTTCTGATGTTGATCAATCAGGTACTTGGTGGTCAGATCCATTAGGGATGAGTCAGCGTTTTGGTGCAAGTCGTCGTGGGCCTGCCACTGAGAGTCAAACACCACTTGTACAAGCTCAGTCTATTTTTAATGAGCGTATTATTTATGAATCACCAACCTTTTTAGACGGTGCTAAATTCTACGCCCAAATGAGTGAAGCAAGCGGCTACGAAGTGGCAATTAAATATGTTGCTAATGGTTGGCGTGTAAATATCTGGAATGTTGATTACGGTGATGTTGATCGTGATGATGACCCTCAAGCAAATATTGATGAAAATGCTACAGCAGGTTTCTTGGGGGCAACTGAAGGCCGAGGTATTCTTGCCGGGTATAAACATTCATCCGGCGTTAACTTTACTGCAACTTATGGCACAGCGGATCAAGTTGATGACAGTAAAAGAGAATACGTTAACTGGAAATTAGGTTACACCCAAGATAAACATGCAGTCAGTATTAGCATGGGTAACTACAGCTCTGAAGATGCTGCGGGCGTATCTGGTGCAGATCATACACGTACAACCTTAGCCTATAACTTTAAACCTTTAGCTGGTGTGCAGTTATGGGCGCAAGCAACGAAAGGCGATACAGATGATCAAGAATCGTTTAACGCCTTAGTTTTAGGTGGTTTAGTTAAATTTTAATCATTATTAATTAAAAGATAGTATCGTACTTGAGATACTATCCTTCTAGGACTGTTGCGCTTTAGATTTTTTATCGAAGCATATTTTTATCGCAGCATACAATGTCGAAAGCTCAACAGCCCCTAGTTATTATTTAGGAAAAACATGATGAAAAATACACTATGTATTGTTATTACATTATTAACCACAAGCTTTGCTACATTAGCTGATAATGAAATGGAAAAAGAGCCCGGACTTTTCACCGGTAAGAAAGGTACATTTACCTTACTAAAAACGGATAATCTTACAACCGAAGCACAACACCAAGAGTACGCTAAAAAACAAGTAAGCACTTCTGTAGAAAACTTAACGCCCACTGCACAGGCATTATCGAAGAAAGAAGAGTTCGCTTTATTTAAAAGCTGGAACCAACATAAAGAAAATAATACCGCACAATATCAAGAGTTTTTATTGTGGCTAGAGTATAAAGAAATCAGCCACTAATTATTATAGTGGCTGCTATATTGAGTGGCTTATCTTTAAATACTTAAATACTTAAATGCTTAAATGCTTAAATAGTAAAAGATTAAAATGGGCCAGTAGTTAGTTCAGGCGTTTGCCAAAAACTTTTCCAAATATTATTACCATGTAAATAATAAATATCATCACCGTGGAATATCGCGCGGTCATCCCAACCAGAAATATACGTTGGCTCTAAAGCCATCACGGCTTTAACACTGCCTTTTTCAACTAATAATGCATCGGTATCATCACCTGTAACTTCAATGAGTTGTAGAGCATTATCCCTAGTCCAAACCTCTACTTCATTACCTGTTTCAAGATTAACCACTGTTTCTGTTAACCATTTTTCAACCGGTAAACCAAAACGATGTGTACCGTTTGGCATTTTTAAGTAAGTAAGTGCATGATAATTATATTCAACAGGCGTATAACCATCCTTATAGACAATCGCGTTAACCTCAATGGGATTGTTCATATTGCTAACATCAAATAAGCTAATTTTAGCACCTTCAATAATAGGTATGCTTTCAGCGCCATCAATAGCAACAGCATCAATGAATACCATTCTATTAGGATCTACATTTTGTCCTATACCGACTAATAAATTATCAGAGATAGGATGCAAATAAGAAGAATAACCTGGGATCTCAAGTGCCCCTGCTATTTTCAATTGCTCTATATCGCTAAGATCAAGGACATACAACGGGTCAGTATTTAAGAAGGTAACAACAAAAGCTTTATTTTCAAAAAAACGTACCGACTTAATGTCTTCTTGCACAATACCATCTTTGTTTAATTTACCTATTTTATCCGGGTAAGTTGCATTAGGAAGTTGCGCAACAAGCTTTAGTTGATTACCTGATGGACTTAAAATATTTAAATGGTGATCATATCCAACACTTTGATTTCCTTGGGTAGTAACAACCCTTAAATTATTATCTTTCTCGCTAAACCTAAGATTTGATAAACCCCAATTAAAGCGCCCCTCAAGTGTGCCCGACGCAACATAATTAATATTTTGTTTAGCAATTGTAAACTTATGAATAATTGATGTTTCTGTCGTTTTGTTATTTTCGTATTGATAATCTGTTCCGTATAAATAAACAGACGTTGGCGTGGCATAAAGCCCAGATACTTGCGTGTTAATGCAAATTGAAGAGATGTTATCCGGTTGAGTTAAATCAACGGTTGTTAACGTAACAATACCATTAAAACCATCCTTATCTGTTGCTTCGGCAGGTAAGTAGCAATTTTCTGGCTCAACCAAATTACTTTGATTGCCTTTTGAATCAATTAACTGTGGGAGAAAGTCATTAATGTTGGACGAAAAAACATTTTTATAGTTATTCTGTTTTTCAGCCTCAGTAGTCGCATAAGGAAGTCCCGCGACATACGGTGAAAAACTACTCACAATATACAGTACGTCATCAACACGTCGACTATCAATAATTGAGCCGTCCATAGTATAAGAGGTTGTAATATTTGGTGCTGCTTGATTGCTGACATCTAATAACGATAAATTAAAGTTTTTTTCTGTAGGAAAGAACATATCAACCGCGATGTTTGAGGTAAGCATACTATTAGCAATGGAGTGATCATAAATATTCGACAAAACAGCCAGCTTATTTTTTCTCAAATACAAACTATTAATTGATGATGCGGCATCACTTACAACCGTATTTGACATTTCATTAAGATCACCATCTACATTACGTTCTAAAATCCGTATCGATGTTTTGGATGCTGGAGCATCATTAGCTAAACTCTGCTGTGGATAAGATTCATCATTGGCAATATACATATATTCGCCGTCATATTTTAATCTATCGCCTTCCGACACTCCTGCTTCTTGGCTGATAGTTGATGAATAATTACTTTGTTGGCCATTTTCATTGCTGACCGATTCAATAGCACTGGCGGCATCAGAATTAGCTGACTCTAAAATGCCAGTCTTTTGAGTACTATTAAGATAGACTCCATTTTTTAAATGATGTTCAAAATCTGCTGGATTTGCTGCTTTCAACGGCGTTAGCGCTATAGACATTTCATTAAGCGGAGGAACGGGCTGAGCTACTTCAACGGAGGCTTCTGTTTTTGAATCGCTACCGCAGCCGACTAATAGAAAAAAATAACCGAGAAGTATTAGCTTTTTATCCAACATTTTGTTCTCCATGTAATTAATAACAATTTATACCTGATTAGCATTATATAACGTAATTAATACTTACTTGATTTTTTATATTGTTATTAAATGCAACCAAATGTAATTGGATGTAATTGAAGCTAGCAATAGTGTCAAACCGTGGTAAATTATACAGTCACGTCAATTCAAGATGTCTGTTTTAGCAATCATGAATAAGGCGCATCTTTTTATTAATGGTTATATCCCTTAAAAATAGCATTTGAGCGTACTTGTTCAAATACTCCCAAAGGGCTAGCTTGAGTATATATTTACTCTGAACCCAAAGGTAGCTTATTACTTGAAATATTTTTTTTTACTCTGCTTACTATTTAGCCAATATTCACAGGCTGATTGTGAACAGGAATCTGATCACTGTGCGGTGGTAGGAGAATGGAACTTTGCAGTTTCAGTAGGCGCTGGCGTCTATACTAATCCCCTTAACGGTGGAGATAATACCCCATTAATTCTTATTCCTGAAATAAGTTACTATGGTGATAAAGTATTTTTTGAAAATAACACCTTAGGTTATACCTTATTTAATGGTGAACATTTAGTTGTAAGTACTATTGTCCAACTAAACCACGAAAAGGCTTACTTTACACGCTGGCATCCTCAGAATGTTTTTTTAGAAAATAGTGCTCCGAGCAATATTGAAGGTAAGGATGAATTAGACAGTCCTGGCGATAACGATAACGTTGACAAAGATGAGCTCGTATCAGAAGTCACTATTGATGATGTTTCAAGTAAACGTTGGGCCATAGATAGCGGTATTCAATTAAATTGGTTTATTGATCAAAGCACTGATATTGAAGTACAAATTCTCCACGATATAAATAATGTCTATAACGGATTTAATGGTCAATTGCAGCTAAATCGGGTGCTTAAATTTAAGCAATTACCCAATACTAGAATGTCGTATAGTTTTGGCACTAATATTAATAGTAAAAACTTAGTCGATTATTTCTATGGCGTATCACCAGAAATAGCACAAAATAAGGCTCAAGAATATCAAGGAAAAATAAGTATCAATCCTTATTTTCGTCTAGCACTAGTACATCAAATATCTACAGATTGGAGCGCAAAATTTAATGTTAAACGTGTATTCTTAGATAGTAATACGACTGATAGCCCTTTAGTGAAAGATAACCATATTAATACTATTTTTGCAGGGGTCACTTATGACTTCTAACAAGATTAATACTCTTATTTTTCTACTAATATTAAGTGGTTTATCACGATCAGTAGCTGCCTCATCAGAAGCAAAATTAATAATTAAACCTACCGTCTGTATGGTAAAAAAATCTGGCGATACCTGCCAAATGACAGTAAAAGTAACTTGGCAAAGCGATCAACTAATAGACGCCTGCTTATTTCAAAATGATTTACGTTTAACTTGCTGGCAAAATGTTAATGATATTGATACCGATATTAATATTTACCTCGATCAAGATATGCTCTTTACCTTAAAAAATGATCAACAAATATTCGCTAACCAAAACGTTAAAATTAATACGGCATTACCCAACAAATATCGTCGACGGTTACGTGCAAATTGGAGCTTTTTTTAATGGGACATATATTACTCGTTGAAGATGATTTACGTTTAGCTAATCTTATTGCTAAATTCTTAAAGCAAAATGGCTTTCATGTATCAATGCTTCATCAAGGAGATAGTGTTGTCAATTTTCTCCAAAAACACTCTCCAGATTTAATTATTTTAGATGTGATGTTACCGAAAGAAGACGGTTTTTCAGTATGCCGTAAAATTCGTAATAGCTATGCTCAGCCAATAATATTTCTTACTGCAAAAGACAGCGATTTTGATCATGTACTTGGCTTAGAGATAGGCGCTGACGATTACATTATAAAACCCGTTGAACCTCATGTACTTTTAGCCAGAATAAACATGTTGATGCGTCGTAAAAAACACAGTGAAAAAATGTCAGTAGACAATTTAACCTTTGGCCAATTAAGCATATTTAAAACATCGCGCCAAGTAACGTTATCATCTGAGCCGATTGAATTAACTAGCCATGAATTTGAACTACTGTGGTTATTGGCAATTAATGCTGGTGAGCCACAAAGTAGAGAGTATATTCATAAACAAATGATCGGCCGAGAATACGATGGTTTAGATAGAAGTGTTGATGTAAGAGTATCGCGATTAAGAAAGAAATTAGGCGACTGCACTAAAAACCCATACCGTATTATCACTGTATGGGGTAAAGGTTACTTGTTTAGCAGTAGTGCTTGGGAAGAAATCCATGCCTCTTAGCTTACAACCTAATGATAGCCACTAGGCTGGTAGCATAATTTTGAATCGTCTTTTCATCAATTTATACCTAGTTATAATTGTCGGGTTATTATCAATTAATTGGCTGTCGGAGCAACTTTGGTTGCACTTTGTTGACGCAGAAACTCCCGCCAATCAACAGTGGCATCATCTTGAAAAAGTAGCGAAATTCTTACCTTTATTACACCAAGAAAAATCGCAATCAACTGACTCAACGATCAAGCTCCTTAGCACAGCACTTGAAGTACCAATAACAACAGCCTCCATGAGTGATTTTTCTTGGCTCCCAGAACAAGAAGAAAAATTATTATCAGGAGACATAGTGTTAAATTATGATGAACAAGATAATGTTATTCTCTATGTTAAAATTTTAGACAGCCCTACTGTCTACCAACTCGGTCCATTTACTCGAAATAACCAATTAGAAACCCATAACCAGCACTTTAAGTGGATTTTCTTATGCATTTCTTACTTATTGCTCGCCGGTGTTATTGCCTTGTGGACTAGACCGTTATGGCGAGACTTAAATCAACTAACAAATATGGCTGGTGATATTGCCAATGGTAAACTAGATGTAGATGTATCTACCAATAACCACTCACCAATCAAGAAAATTGTCGTCACCTTTAAAGATATGGCTCAGCGAATTATTCGTCTATTATCAGACCAAAAGCAATTGGTTAATGCTGTTTCTCATGAGTTACGTACTCCTTTATCAAGACTTAAATTTTCTCTCGCTATGCTTGAAGGGGCAAACGAAGAACAGCGTAAAGATATGGCACAAGATGTTAGCGAGATAGAAGTACTTATTGATGAAATGTTAAGTTACGCTCGCTTAGAAAATATTAACCAAGATATTAAAAAATCACCGGTAGAATTAACGGCACTGATAACGCATCAAGTCGACAAGTTACATAGACTAAACAGTTTGCACATAAAATGGAAAATACCTAAACCTTGCTATTATCATTGTAATGAACACCTTCTTGAACGTGCACTGCAAAATTTATCAACCAACGCTTTACGTTACGCAAAAAGTACGATTGAAATAAGCCTAGTGGTATCAAAACAGCAGATAGAAATAATCGTTGAAGATGACGGACCAGGAATTTCTAAAGAAGACAGTGTAAAAATATTTAAACCTTTTTTTCGATTAGAGTCGCACCGAAATAGAAGCGAAAACCAAACAAAAGGTGGTTATGGTCTAGGCCTTGCAATTGTTCAACGAATTTGTGAATGGCATAAAGCAAGCTGTACGCTAAGTGATTCAGCGTTGGGTGGATGCAAATTTGTCATTACTTTACCTAAGCTTACTTAATAGGTATGTCGATTACATCGATGGTTAGATAGTTATACCAATCTCACTAGCTATGTGAACATTTCTACTTGCTAAAATCACCAACTACACCGTTATTTATTTAATAATTAGAGCAACTAGTTATTGAAATAAACGCCTTGTATTTGGTAACTTTTTCTACGTATAAAATTGTTCACTTAATTAATGAAACTGGTATTAGAAAAACTAAACTATTCTGATAACAAAAAAGCATAGCCTGTTACCCAGACTATGCTTTATTTTTTAATACTTTATAGCTCTAGTTACTTATCTAAAACTTGTAACTGATACCAACTTCTAATGAGCGCTCTGGACCAACATAAATACCTTGGCGCAAACCAGTAATATAGCGTTTATCAGTTAAGTTTTTTACGGCACCAAATAAGCGTAAATTAGTCGCTAAATTATATTGTGCCGTTAGGTCTAGTAACGTATAAGATGGCATTAAACCACCCCAAATTCCGCCTGCGGCATCTGTTGGGATCTCTTCAACATTACTAGCATCACCGTATTGTTCACCTCTATGATGAACAGTTAACGCAGTGCTTAAGCTCTCATATTGATAGTTCAATATAAGATTAGCTACAATTTTTGGCGCATACGGTAATCGATTACCTTGATATTCGCCACTTTTAAACTCTGAAGTAGGAACCCAAGTAGCGTTACTATCAATACTGAAACCGCCACCTAACTTATAGCCTAGCATGAACTCCATACCTAGATGCTCAGTTTTACCACCATTAGACTGTGATAAGTTTGGATCGCTGTTCCCAGTCACTACCTGATTACTAAAATCCATAGCAAAAGCAGCAACTTCATAATTGATATCGCCCTTATTACCACGCAGTCCTAATTCATAATTAGTTGAACGCTCGCCATCTAAGTCTTGATCAGTAAGACCATCAAGTGCTACGCCATTAGAAGCAGGTGAAAATGCACGATATACACCACCATAAACTTGTGCTGACTCGCTTAGGTTATAAGTAGCCCCAATACCCGGTAAAACTTCAGTATTAGTTGTTTTAGCAGTGCTATTATCTTCAGTTAATATCAGACGCTTTTGCTCGTATGATTCAACGCGTAAACCTGGAGTAATCGCAAAGTGTTCAGTTACTTCAATGCGCGTTTGCCCATGAGCAGCATAACTGTCTGCAGAGTCAATTCGGTGTCTATCATTAATACCTGTTCGGTCAGCAGCACGTGTAGCTCGGATGCGAGTATCATTTGATTCTTCTTGCATAAAGCGTAAGCCAAACTCACTATCTGCTGTCATACCAAATAACTGATGATCGAGTGTTAAACGGGTTTCTATACCCACACGTTCAAATGAACGGTTATTACCTGTTAACGTGTCTTGATAAACCCATCGTCCAGCAGAGTTTGAAGCGTCAGTATCGACATCATAACGCCAATAATCACGACTTACTTCACTCCAATACACTAACGTTTTCAATGTAGCTCGATCAGAGATAGTCAACTCATGATTAATATCGAAAGCAGTACGATCTGTTAAAAACTTATCATCTGCTCCAGGGTTGTAATCAGCACCCGCTAAATAATCATCCTTTAACAAACCACGATAAGAAATATCTGCATCATTTTCATAACGTGAAATTTTAAGACCAATCTTTTGTCCGTTACTTAAAATAACGCCGGCTTTAGCCATGACATCAGTCATTTCATAGCCTTTATCCATAAAACCATCACTGGTAGCATGCGTTGCCACAATACCTGCAAAAGCATCACCTGATGCGCTTTTTCCACCAGCTTCTAAGCTGACTTCTTGCATGTTAAAAGAGCCAGCTCGACCCGTAAGCATTACACCATCATCAGGTGTTTTTGTTTGGTAATTTACTACGCCACCAATAGTTGATGGACCATAGCGAAGTGACGATGAACCTTTTAATACTTCAACTTGCTCGATGCGTTGAATACGAGGGTTGAAGTAGCGTTCATTACCAATAAATAAGCCTGGCGCTACAGGAACACCATCTTCTAACATAAGAGATTTTGATTCACTCGCAGATAAACCACGAATACCAAAGTTAGCCACAATTGAGGTCTCTTCTTCACTTTTAGTATTTATGCCAGGAATACGACGTAAAATATCTTCAGTAGATAGCGGTTGAATTTTCTCAATTTGTTGTCGATTTACCACTACAACAGATCCGGTATGATCTAATATTACCGAGTTCGCATTACCAAACACATCGATAACTTCCATTGCAGGCATAATTGTTTGGTTTTCGTTTTCTTCACCACTACCTTGCTGTTCAGCAACAGTATTTAGTGATACTAAGGCTAACGTAATTGCTAGCGATAGCGATGACTTTGTTGTCCGCATAATGAATATCCCCTAAAAATTAAATATACTTATAATAAATGAGCGCAATTAAAGCACAAAACAAAATGCGAATCAATATCATTGAGTTTGGCTTTAGTTATAAGGAAGTACATTATTGCGATAAAACAACATAGGTTATTTTAATTGAATACTGTTTAGGGAAATAAAAACAGACAAAAAAAAACCTGTCAGTATTTCACTGACAGGTGTTAACCCGAAGGTTTATTCTAAGAAAAGTAATCTCTTTCGCGGTTAAACGAATGGATTTACTTTAATAATAGTTTCATTACGATCAGGTCCAGTTGAAATAATATCAACTGGAATACCAGTAATTTCTTCAATGCGCTTAATATAAGCTAATGCATTAGCTGGTAGATCATCAACTGATGTTGCACCAACTGTATTTTCAGTCCAACCTGGCATTTCTTCATATACTGGTGTGATTTTATCATAACCTTCTGCAGCCGTAGGCGGCACAGTGATAATATCACCTGCGTCAGTTTTATAACCAGTACAGATTTTCAGTGTTGTTAAGCCGTCAAGTACATCAAGCTTAGTTAAACAAAAGCCTGTTACACTATTAACTTGAATTGCACGATGCATTGCAACAGCATCGAACCAACCACAACGACGTTCACGGCCAGTAGTTGCACCAAATTCATGGCCAACAGTACCTAAATGATTACCGATTTCATCATCTAATTCAGTAGGGAATGGACCTGAACCAACACGTGTAGTGTAAGCTTTAGTTATACCAAGAATATAATCTAAATGACGAGGACCAAAACCACAACCAGTAGCAACGCCACCAGCAGTTGTATTTGAAGATGTTACATAAGGGTATGTACCATGATCAATATCAAGTAATGTACCTTGAGCACCTTCAAACATGATAGATTCACCAGCAATACGTGCTTGGTCTAAGATTTCTGAAATATCAGCAGTCATCTTTTTAATCGTATCAGCAACAGCAAGTGCATCAGCAAGTACTTCTTCATAATTCACTGGCTCAACTTTATAATAGTTAACCAATGAGAAGTTGTGATATTCAACAATTTCTTTTAATTTAGTTGCAAAAGTCTCTGCACAGAATAAATCACCAACACGTAAACCGCGTCGTGCAACTTTATCTTCGTATGCTGGACCAATACCACGTCCTGTTGTACCAATAGGCTTATTACCACGTGCAACTTCACGAGCAGCATCTAAAGCATTATGGTATGGAAGAATTAGCGGACATGCGTCACTAATTAGCAAACGTTCACGTACTGGAACGCCCTTAGCTTCCAACATGGTAATTTCTGTCATTAAAGCTTTAGGACATAAAACTACACCGTTACCAATAAGACATTTTACGTTATCACGTAATACACCTGATGGAATTAGATGAAGTACGGTTTTTTCACCGTCGATCACTAAAGTATGGCCTGCATTATGTCCGCCTTGATAGCGAACAACATATTTTGCTTTATCGGTTAGTAAGTCTACGATCTTACCTTTACCTTCGTCACCCCATTGGGTACCTAGAACAACTACGTTTTTGCCCATTTTTGACTATTTCATAAGAAAATTAGGCGGGGATTCTAACAAAAATCAAATTGTAGTCCAAGGACAAATAACTGTTTATTTGATAATTATAAAAATAACCTTTGATGTTAAGGGTTTATCTTTATTCTTTTTTAACTAATATTTTAAGTTATTGTGATAACCAAACGGTAAATTACTCAATATAAGCAAAACTCAACTCATATTTCGAATATCCGCTGCTGATTACACTATCAATTTCAATAAAGAGTTTTTCTATTTATTTGGTTGAAAATTGTGTGATAAGCCTTTAATCATTAGTACCGCGCACAATAGAATTAGCAATCTACTACTCATAATTTATTTCCATCTCTATCAATAAATACTTTTGTGACAGACATAAAAAAGCCAGCAAAAATGCTGGCTTTTGAGGTAAACAAATTCAAGCTAACTTTACACTAATATTATTTGTTTGAACCATCTTTTAAATAATGGAAAAAGTCACTGTCTGGTTTAACAACCATGATATCACTTTTACTATTAAAGCTATTCTCATAAGCTTCTAAACTACGGTGAAAACGATAAAACTCTGGATCTTTTCCATAGGCATCAGCATATATCTTAGACGCTTCTGCATCGCCTTCACCACGTGTAGTTGATGCATTCTTTTTCGCTTCAGCTAACATAAGCGTTACTTTGGCATCAATCGTTGCACGGATAATTTCAGACTGCTCTTGACCTTGTGATCTATGCTCCTTTGCTACCGCAGTACGTTCAGCACGCATACGTTCATAAATAGAGTTACTCACTTCAGTAGGTAGGTTAATAGCTTTAATACGTACGTCTACCACTTCAATACCAAGATCTTCACGACTGCTTTCTGCACTTTCTAATGCTTGTTGCATGATTGCATCACGATCACCTGACACGATTTCTTTAATCGTTCTATTACCAAATTCAGTACGAAGACCGTTATTTACTTTCTGCTTAAGTAAAGCACGAGCATTTTCTACAGATCCAGATGTACGAAGGTAATAAGTAGAAAAATCAATAATGCGCCACTTAACAAAAGAGTCGACCATTAAATCTTTTTTCTCAGATGTTACGAAACGATCTGGCGCTTCATCTAACGTCTGAATACGTGCATCTAGCTTACGTACAGATTCAATAAATGGAATTTTAAAATGTAAACCTGGCTCAAATACCAACATTTGATCTGATACAGAATCACGTTTAATTTTTGAGAACTGGAAAACAATACCACGCTGACCTTCATAAATAACAAACATAGAAGAGACAACTAAGATAAATACTAATGCTACGATAGCAATAATAAAGTTTTTCATGATCTAGTTACTCCCATTATTAAATCTATCACTTCGAGCAGAAGTTGATGGTGCAGAGTTAACACTTGGCTGCTCTTGTGGTTGTGAGTATGACTGAGGCGTTGTACGCTGTGTAGTTGATTGCTGCTGCATAATTTTATCAAGTGGCAAATAAATCATGTTATTTCCACCATCAACATCAACCATTACTTTGCTTGTATTACTATAAACTTTTTCCATCGTTGCTATGTATAAGCGTTGACGGGTAACTTCTGGTGCTGCTTGATATTCAGGAAGAATTTTTTCAAAACGAGCAACTTCACCTTCAGCATCTAATACAATTTGGCCTTTATAAGCTCGCGCTTCTTGTTCCATACGTTTAACACGGCCACGTGCACGCGGTTCAATTCCACGAGCATAAGCTTCTGCTTCACGTAAAAAACGTACTTCATCTTCTTGTGCTGCGATAGCATCATCAAAAGCATCTTTCACTTCATTAGGTGGACGAGCATCTTTAAAGTTAACATCAACAATAATCAAACCTAAGTTAAAAGGTTCTATAATTTGCTCAAGTTCTTTCCACACAGATTGACGAATGATTTCTCGACCACTGGTTAGAATGTCATCCATTTTTGCATGGCCAACAACATAACGTAGTGCACTATCAAGTGATTGATTCAAACTATCATCAGCATTAGTAACACTAAATACATAGTTACGCGCATCCATTACACGGTATTGAATTTGCATTTCAACTTGAACAACATTTTCATCTTGCGTTAGCATAAAGCCTGATGACTGCATTTCACGCGTACTTTGCATATCAATTGGAATAATACGGTCAACAAAAGTCCACTTCCAGTTAATACCTGGATCAACTGTGCCGGCATACTGGCCAAAGCGCAGTACAATACCTTTTTCGGCTTCTTTAATAGTATAAAAACCACTAAAAGCATAAACAACTATTGCAATAATAAGTACTAAGCTTATACCAATAGTAGACATGCTTTTGCCTGACGGTGAAGAGCCTCCTGAAGACTTTCCTCCACCTTTGCCTCCAAAGATACCGCTGACTTTTTTGCCTAAATCATTAAGCAACTCATCCAAGTCTGGTGGCCCTTGGTTTTTACCACCTTTATTTTTCCAGGGGTCTTTATCATTATTCCCCGGTTCATTCCAAGCCATGTATTTCTCCGCTAGGTTAGTAATTATTAAATATTTATTGATGATTCTATCAAATATCTTCAAGTTTATGATAAAACGATCACTTTTATAAGACTCAATATGAGTATTAACACATTAATTTACAATATATGCTCAATTGAATTTGAAATTAAGGCTTCAATTGCACATATTGTTCAATTTCATTGCCTTCTTGCTTAACTAGTCGATTCCATTCTCGTTTAGGTAATTTTAAATTAAGATGACAGTGGCCTTCGTCATCATAATACTCATTTTGAATACTGTTTAATTTATATAAAATTCCACGAAGCTTTCCAGCAGTCGGTGGAATCACTAATTTTTTCTCAACTATTTGGCTTCCCAAACGTTCAGTCAGTGCAGTAAAAAATAAATCAATCCCAATATTAGCCTGAGCTGATAGCCAAACTCTTATTGGACGTCCTTGATCATCTCTGTCTATCCGAGGCGCAACATCATCTAGATTATCAATTTTATTACAAATAATTAGCTGTGGAACCTCATCTGCTTCAATTTCAGATAAAACATATTCTACTTGTTCAATATTTTCACTGCGTCTGTCATCTGAAATATCGACTACATGAATTAATAGTTCGGCTTCGCGCGTTTCAGTGAGTGTTGCTTTAAATGCCGCAACTAAATCATGAGGTAAATGGCGAATAAACCCAACAGTATCAGCTAAAATTACACCACCAATACCTTCAAGCTCAATTCGTCGTAATGTTGGATCAAGTGTTGCAAAAAGTTGATCAGCAGCATAAACATCTGATTGTGTTAAGAGATTGAATAAAGTAGATTTTCCTGCATTAGTGTAACCAACTAATGATATTGTTGGTAGTTCAGCACGTGTTCTTGAACGCCTGCCTTGCTGCCTTTGTCGCTCAACCTTTTCTAAACGTTTGCCAATCATAACCATACGTTCACTTAATAAACGTCTATCTGTTTCTAATTGCGTTTCACCTGGGCCACGTAAACCAACACCACCTTTTTGACGCTCTAAGTGAGTCCAACCACGAATTAAGCGACTACTCATATGTCGTAATTGTGCTAATTCGACTTGTAACTTTCCTTCATGAGTACGGGCACGCTGAGCAAAAATATCAAGAATGAGGGAGGTTCTATCTACTACACGGCACTGACACAAGGTTTCAATATTTTTTTCTTGGGAAGGCGATAAACTATGATTAAAAAGCACAACATTCGCGTCAAACAGACGAACAGCTTCCGCTATTTCTTCTGCTTTTCCTGAGCCAACAAAAAATTTAGGGTGTGGGGTACCACGTTTACCAGAAATAACGGTTAACTCGGTTACGCCTGCTGAAGAAACTAACATTTTAAACTCAGTTAAATCTTCACGGGTACTTTCATCTGGGAAGTCTAGGTGAACAAGCACTGCTTGCTCACCTGCTTGATAACGATCAAACAACTGCATTAAACCTTAGAAATAATGACTGTCGAGACAGGAGAAAGATATTCTCTAAAAAGTCACATTCAAATAACGCGAATACCAACTTATCAGTAAAATATAAGTTGTCATAAGTAAAATTTAGCACCAAAATATAGGTAACTTTACTCTTCTGACTCTGACTGATTAGGCACTGGTGCTGTGTTTACTGCACGTGCTGGTACTACTGTTGAAATAGCATGTTTATATACCATTTGACTAACGGTATTCTTTAATAAAATCACAAATTGATCGAATGATTCTACTTGCCCTTGTAATTTAATACCGTTGACTAAATAAATTGCAACTGGAATACGATCACGACGTAACGCATTCAAAAATGGGTCTTGTAAAGATTGACCTTTTGCCATTTTATGGCTCCTTTTTCTTATTATTAAATAAAAGTTATTAACCAAAACTATTTTTGATTAATGATAATTTTTTGCTATTCCCCAATACATAACCAGTTAATTATACATCAATATTTTAATATTGCTTAATCATTACCAGTATATTTATGTTTATCGAGAATATTATTGTAACTATTTACGTAGTGATAACTTTGGCTAGAAAGCCAAAATATAACTTTAATGGTCACCTATTACTAAAGAATGCGACACACTTACTGTTTTCACTTTTACTCCACCCAACAAAAATGTCATCAAATTTCACTTCTATTAGGCTCAACTATTAATCACATTTTCCAACTGCAGCTAAAACTTTCGATAAATTCATTTCATCATCGGTTGTTAACCACTGTAATTCTGGCCAACTTCTTAGCCAAGTTAATTGACGTTTAGCCAATTGCCTTGTTGCACACACACCTTTAAAAATCATTTCTTTATGGTCATATTCATCATTCAAATATTGCCACATTTGACGATAACCAACACAACGAATTGAAGGTAAGTTTTCATGCAAATCATTTCGTTTCTTTAACGCTATAACTTCATTTTCAAACCCTTGCTCTATCATTTGTTGATATCGCAACTCAATTCGTTCGTGCAAAGTACTGCGTTCTTTCGGTGTGATAGCGAATTGTAATATATCGCCATCAAGCTTATCACCTTTAATTTGTGTCAATTGTGTCAAAGTGTTACCCGTTAAACGAAACACTTCTAAAGCTCGAATTAATCGTTGAGGATCATTTGGATGAATTCGTTGTGCTGAAACGGAATCAACTTGCGCTAATTGCGCATGCATTGCCTCCCAACCTTGCTCTGCAGCCTCTGTTTCTATTTGTTTACGTATTTCACTGTTAGCCGCAGGTAATGGTGAAATACCTTCGATGAGACTCTTAAAATACATCATAGTTCCCCCAACCAATAAAGGAATACGATTATTAGCTCTGATGCTCGCTATTTCAGCTAACGCATCGTGACAAAAATCAGCGGCAGAATAGCTTTGCGCGGCATCACGAAGGTTAATTAAACGGTGAGGGTATTTCGATAATTCATTAGCACTTGGTTTAGCTGTACCAATATTCATATCTCGATAGATTAAGGCTGAATCAACACTGATAATATCGCACGGTAAAGCATCAGACAAAGCCATAGCTAATGCGGTTTTACCCGATGCTGTTGGTCCCATTAAACAGATAACGGGTGGTTGCTTGACTACATTTATTGTCGACACTAAATTGAAATCTCATGTTAATTATACTGATAGCTTAACTAATGCGTTACGTCTAACTCAGTAATAGATATTAATTGCTTAACTTGAGATGTAAGGTCTAGCGGGACAGATTTCAAGAGTATGGTGTCTATTTTTTGTGTTGGTAATGCTTTTTCCGCTTCTAACCACAAAACTTCGGCTTGCTCTTCAGTATAGTGTTGAGCAATCATAACGCTCGCTACAGCAGAAATAATATTACTATCACTTTCTTTTTGTGGTTTATCACTGTGTTCAAATGATGATAATTTTTCGATAATTTGAATAAAACTCGTACTAACATCTTGTTCACGTAGTAACGCCGGAAATTGCCTTATTTGTACTCGCCCTTTATTGCCTTTATTGCCTTTATTATTGATGGTAACCACAATACCCGCTAATTCTAATTCAACCTGATAGTGTTGTACGGTCAATACTTGCTGTTCTGATAGTTTTATCACAACAGGTAAGAGTAACGGTTGGCTAATTAATCCCTTATTAGGCTTTGTTTCACTTAGCTGCCAATGTAATAAAATTTTATTTTTATGTAATTGGTATGCCAACGATGACAATGAAAGTAAGCGTAAACTATCGTCTTGTTTGAAAATGCCATATTGCCCTTGTTCAATAGCAATAAAAAACGCTTCAATATGATGCAAGGGTTCGGGTACGGTGGTAACGTTAGAAGCTTCTGACACGTCAATTTGATTTATGGAATCCCTTTTATCATGCACTATTGGAGTCATCAGTTTTTGATAATTATCTACCGCAGATTTAGTTATTCCTGGACTAGCCGTATAATTATTTGTTGTCGCTGAACGTGGGCTGTATGCTTTTTCATTTATATGCTGCTCACTCATTTGAGCTAATGGTTTTACATAATCAGGCCGATCATATTGTACACTTTCATGTACCGGCTCAACTTGGTTCTCTGTTGGCAAGTGCTCTTCCTGAAAATCTAAGAGCTGATTATTTTCCATCAATGCTTTATGGCACACAGAGTAAATAAAGTCATGAACATAGCGGCTTTGATGAAAACGTACTTCATGTTTGGCTGGGTGTACATTTACATCGACTTCACTATGATCAAGTGTTAAAAATAAAACAAACGCAGGATACGTATCTGGTGGTAATAAATCGGCATAGGCTTGGCGAATTGCATGATTAATTAATTTATCACGCATCATTCTGCCATTAACATAGCTATAACAAAGATCATTTTGATTACGAGCAAAGCTTGGTTTTGCTAACCAACCAGAAAACAACATATCATCATGCTGACAGTGAACTTCTACTGCATGTTCAACAAACTTTTGTCCACAAACCATAGCGACACGCTTGGCACTTTGTGCTTTAGTAATCGCAGCGCGATATTGACGAATCATTTTTCCGTTATGTGTTAAAGAAAAACTAACCTCAAAACATGCTAGCGCAATGCGTCGTATGACTTCATCGATATGATTAAATTCTGTTTTTTCAGTACGTAAAAACTTACGTCTTGCTGGTGTATTAAAAAACAAATCTAATACTTCTATTGTTGTACCATCGGGATGTGCTGCAGGTTGTACAGTCACTGCCATATCACGACCTTCAGCAGTTGCTTGCCACGCTGTCTCTTGGTTTTTAGGCTTCGACGTTAATGTTAACCTTGCCACTGAACTGATACTTGCTAATGCTTCACCACGAAAACCTAGGCTATTTATTGCTTCTAAATCACTTAAATCTTTTATTTTACTCGTGGCATGACGACTTAATGCTAATGTTAATTCGTCTTTTGCAATGCCAACGCCATTATCACTAATACGAATACGCTTAACACCACCTTTATCAACCTCAATATTTATATTAGTTGCACCCGCATCTAAGCTATTTTCAACAAGCTCTTTAATAACTGAAGCAGGCCTTTCTACGACTTCACCAGCCGCTATTTGGTTCGCTAATCGTGCTGGGAGTATCGCTATTGTCATGATTATTCTTATTGTTTAAAGTGATTACTTACTGGAGGTTTACGATAAAGTGCTAGCCTGCACGGGGTATTTTTAATGTTTGACCAATACGAAGTACGTTAGATTTTAATTTGTTAACCGCTTTAATTCTTGCGACTGATATTTTATAACGTTGAGCAAGTACAGATAACGATTCACCACTGCGAACTTTGTGCTTTCTCATCGTTGTTGCAGCTAATAACGTACCTTGCGGAATATTGTTAGTAAAATAGCTATCAACGGCTTTAAAAATAGCATTCGCAAGCTTTGTCTGATGAGTTCTACTATTAAGATTTTTTTCTTCGGTTGGATTAGAAATAAAACCTGTTTCTATCAAGACAGAGGGAATATCAGATGATTTCAAAACTGCTAAACTCAAGCCCTCAGGCTCTTTTTTATGAAGCTTAGTTACTTGCTTTAGTTCTTTAATAACATGCAATGCAAATTCATAACTACTTGCCATAGTGTATTCTTTTTTCATGTCAGCAAGTGTAAAGGCTAAATTTTTATCTTTCGTTAATTTGATGGTGTCTCCTGCCCCACCTAGCAGCTCCGACTCATCTTGCCTATTGGCAATCCAGCGAGTAAATTCAGAGTTAGCCCGTCTAGATGACTGCACTAGCACTGAAGCGCCACTCGGCTTAGGAGATACAAAAGCGTCTGCATGAATAGAAATAAGTAAATCAGCTTTACTTTCTCTCGCTAATTCTGTTTTTCTGCTATGTGTTACATAGTAATCGCCCGTTCTGATCATAGCGGCTTTAAAGCCTTCTCTTTGATCAATCATCTTCGCAAGCTTTTTGGCAATTGACAGGGTTACACGTTTTTCATAGGTACCTTTAGCACCAATAGAACCCGGGTCTTCACCGCCATGCCCGGCAACAATAGCAATAATTATATCCCGTTGACCATTTGAACTTGTGCTTTCTATAACAGGCGTAGATTTATTTTTATCATGTAAATCAATTACTAATCTATCACCATACTGTCCAGCAGGTGCTAAGGGAAAAACGGTTAGCGGGTAGGTTTTCGATAATTCTAAAACTAAACGTGTAGTTCCTGTTGATTTAGAAGTACTGGTTCGAAATACCTGAATACGTGGGTCATTGTCAGCGAGTGTTTTTAGTGTGACATTATTTTGAGTGTTTTTAAAATCAATAACTAAACGATCAGGCTTACTTAACGTAAAGTATTTGTAATCAGGTTTGTCTTTAAGATCGAAAACAATACGTGTATTTTCTGGTGCCGGCCAAACTCGAATACCGTTAATGCTATTGGTGCCGGCTAACGCATTATTTGCACACAACGATACAACAACTAATAAAAGCCAAAATACAATAGAAGCTATGGAGGGTAACAAGCGCATAACTAACCTTAAAAAACTAATTCTTGAATTATTTATCTTAAGTGATGTAAACCTTCAAGATATTCTCACAAAACCTACCAGAAACTGCCTTAACAATCATGACATTAACCATATGTTAATGCTAATTGTTGTAAAACATCTTCACCTCGTTTAGAACAAGCTTGTAAATCGATCACTCGTTGTTCATTCTGATAAACCATATTAATGATTATATCCGCATTAGCCAAGAGGCCAGCGCCTTTTTCTGGCCATTCAATAAAGCAACAGCAATTATCAGCGAAATAATCGCGAATTCCCATATATTCTAATTCTTCAGGATCACTTAAACGATACAGATCAAAATGATACACTTGCCAAGGCGTTAATTCATAAGGTTCAACCAAGGTATAAGTCGGGCTTTTTACATTGCCTTTATGCCCCATTCCACGAACAAAACCGCGTGTAAGTGTTGTTTTTCCAGCTCCCAAGTCGCCATTTAAAAAGACTACAAGAGATTGCTGTGCCTGTTGTTGCTCATTTTGCCAATGTAGTACTTTAGCTAAATTATCGCCAATAGCAATTGTCGCGGCTTCATCGGGTAAAAGGTACTCTAACTTTTTCATCTTTTCTCAAAATTTTCTATTAATCGCTAGGTTAGCTATTCTGTGCCCAGTAACCTTACAAGAGTATGAATAGGTGATGTTACATTAATCATAATGACTAGTAATAATATCATCTGATGCGCCATGAATATAGACAGGCTAGCGGGTAACTATAAAATATTTATTCACTGATTAAAGCAATTATGAACTTATTATTTTGTAAATATTGTAAAATCGGCAAACTCAGCGCCTGACTTACTACCAAGCTTAACTATGAAGGCACTTATATTTTGCTCGTGATTGTTGTGATAAACTCCTCAATTATTTACCCCCATTAGCTATACTAAACCATACTTTATTTGTATTGGTTATTTTATTTAAAAAATGACAAAAACAACCTCAGATACTCATACTCTTAACTATTCCCAATTGGCCGAAAATATCCATTGTTGGGGTAAAGAATTAGGCTTTTCTCAATTAGGTATTACCGATATTGACCTATCCAAGCATGAAAAAGGCCTTGAGGAATGGTTAGCAAATGGTTATCACGGCAATATGGATTATATGGCTCGCCATGGCTTAATGCGGGCACGTCCTGCAGAGTTAGTACCAGGAACGGTTAGAGTTATTAGTGTTAGATTAGATTATTTGCCTACCGACGCCAAGTGCGCTCGTATTTTAAAAGCAAAAGATCACGCTTATATTAGCCGTTACGCATTAGGTCGAGATTATCATAAACTCATGCGAAAACGCCTGCAATCATTAGGTAAAAAAATTGCTGAACATTGTGAAGATTTTAATTTTCGCCCATTTGTTGATTCTGCACCAGTATTAGAACGTCCCTTAGCTGAAAAAGCGGGTTTAGGCTGGATAGGTAAACACAGTTTATTACTCAACAAAGAAGCAGGATCGTGGTTTTTTCTCGGTGAGTTGCTTATTGATATACCATTGCCGGTAACATTAATTGAACCTAAAAAAACAGAAAAATCAACGAATGATTGTGGCAGCTGCGTAGCCTGCATAAAAATATGCCCCACCAAAGCCATTGTAGAGCCCTATGTAGTTGATGCTAGACGCTGCATTTCTTATTTTACCATTGAATCTCCTGATCCTATTCCAATAGAATTGAGACCATTAATGGGTAATAGAATTTATGGTTGTGACGATTGCCAACTTATTTGTCCTTGGAACAAATACGCAAAGCTGAGTTTAGAAGATGATTTTCAGGCGAGAAATAAACTTGATGAAATAACCCTTTTAACACTTTTCTCTTGGAGTGAAACCTATTTTTTAGATGTTTTCCAAGGGTCTCCGATAAGACGAATAGGTTTTCAAAGTTGGCAACGCAATATTGCCGTAGCATTAGGCAATGCCCCTTGGGATACTGAAATTGTTCAGGCGTTGGAAGATAAGTTACCCCTTTCTTCCGAATTAGTTGCTGAGCATATTCATTGGGCTATAGCACAGCAAAACCTAAGAAAACCAGATAAAGACGTTATGAATAAAAGCCCGATTGAACGACTTAATGCTAGATTAATTCGTTCCGTAGAAAAAGGGCTTCCTAGAGATGCATAATCGTTCAACTATACAGGTTTAAACAGATCCAAGGTACATTACAATACCTCATGAAATGACTGTTAGCTAAATATTTAAAGCGCTTCTGCATATCCGTCAATTTCAGTTAATACAACTCGAGTTTCTTTTAGTAAGGCATTAACCTTTTCTAGGCTACTAGGTATTTCGACACCACTTAATAGTTTTGACCATTGTGTACATAATAAGTGTAGCCTTGGTGCTGAGAGTATTGCAGCATTTAACGCTAATGCTGCAATAGATGCGTTAGCTTGTTCTAATTCTTTTTCTTTTATCGCCTCAATTAACGCATCGAGTTGTTGATGATTATCTTGAGCATAATCATCAAGCATAAATAGTGCTAATTCAACAGTACCTTGATGTTGTAAATATTGAGCAAAGTCAAAAATAGCAGCGTTTGCGTTATCTGTTAATACTTGAGTAACTTCAGTAATAGCAATGTCATCAAAGCCGTCTTCGGGCAAAATCAATTCATTACAGTCATGTAATTGATTTAGCGCAAGCTCTCCTTTTATAGCTCTTTTTTTCTTCAACCATGGTGCTAGCGCTTCTGATAACTCAGTTAGTGTGATTTCATCTGTAAAATTCAACTGGCTAATATGCCACTTATCAAAATACGTCTTGTTATTAGTATCTGGCAAAACATCTGTTAATGATAAAACCCCAACACTAATACTTGGCTCGCCCGCTCTTTTAATTAAGGCTGATGTTGGAAACTCAGTAATGAGTATATTATACACACCTGTTTTCCATAATATTTCTTGCTCATATTCATTAGCAACAATATTCACATGAAAACCAAACCAATGTAATAATCGCTGTAGATTTTGATAGTTTTGTGGAGATTGAACAGCAAGTAATAGCGGCAATTCTGTTGGTAGTGTTTCATTAACCACAAAGGACTCACTAGTAAGTAGTTGATTTGTTTTGCTATCTCCTTTTAGTAGCATTAATATATTTTCAATAAAACTGTCTTTACAAAATATTTGCTCGCCTTGATCGTAAAAACCAAAACGCTCATAGTTAAGTTCACTTGATTGAAGTACCATCAACTTAGGTTGTAATATTGAGGGTAAAAAATTAACCTGCTCAATAATTAAATCAAGGTGCGCCACGGCTATATCACTTGTAACCACGACTACATCAAATTTCTTACGATTCAGATTTTCTTCGGTAAGCTGATTTTTGAAACTATCAAGCTGGGTGAATCGTTCAAGTTTGCCATTGGCAGATAGAACAACAGTTTCAACTAATTCAGCTAAAACCACATTATTTGACAATACCATGATGTTAGTGCCGTTTAAGGTGACGTTATTGCTAACATCTTCAGGCGCAGCAACGGCCAAAGGTAAATCAAAGCTAAGTTGATAACCATCATCAACAAGTTCCGCACTAATATTTTCACCATGTTGCTTAGTAAGTAACAGATTAAAAGCATCAATTAACGGTGAGTTTATGCGGGAAGCAGATTGAGAGTTTAACAACTGCAAAATTAAGGTGGGCAAGGTTTTTAAATGACTTGTATTAACGATGACAGACAAGTTTACTAATTGCTGTCCTTCGTTCTTATCTTTTAACTGAGCCTGTAATAATAGTTGGCTTGATCTACAGTCAGTTAATACAATATCGATAAGTAGACTGATAAGATGCTGAAACATATTATCATCAACCTTTACATTACTGAGTAAACGCTCATCACAGCGTATAAACAACTTATTATCATATTTTTGTTGTTCAAGTTGCTTGTTGAATAAAGCTGCATATATCTCATCAACAAAATTAACATCGGTCAGCGTTAATCGTGATTTATCTGATTTCATTTCTAGTGCTAAATGCAAACCTGAAAATTGCTGATATAAACACATTAACTGTGTTACCAAATTACTTTTATTAATATTTAATGCCTTTGCATTTAATACATTAACATCTAGGCAACTCTCTTGATATTTTTGTATTACTTGTACTATTAATTTCTTTAAAAATTGATAACGTTGCATTTCATCAAATATTTGCAAGGTTAAGCGTAGCTTTTGTTGTTCTATATCTTGGTTTAGCTCTTCAATAGCTTTTTCTTGTTGCGACTGTAATTTTTCAATAATTTGGTATTTGGTTAATAACTCCTGAAATTGAACCTCACTATGTTGCGCACCTTCGATCTCTGCCAAATGACCTGAGATATCACCTAAATGATCAATAATTACTTGTGTTTCAATGCAATTCGCAACAACATTTTTATCTTGTGCGTGAATAGTGTTTACAATTATTTCGACACCTTCTTGCGCTGAAAGTTTAATTTGTTTTTTTAATCGCCATAATAAAAAGAAGAAGAAAAATAACGACAGAGCAATGCCAGTCAGTAAAATATCAACAATATTTTTTGCTGATAATTCGATATTATAATTATCTAAAAAAGCCTTAATAACGCTTATTTCATCAGTTCGAATATCATTGTAGGGCATTAATAACAGTTGTTTAACTTTTCTCTGCTGCTCCTTTAACTTAGTTTGATAATCTTGAGCTAAACGAATATAGCTTTGCCATTTAGGTAGTGATTTTTGTTCAGTTAATAGTATCTTTTCCAAGGTATCAAATTGCTGATTAGCATCCACCGCTCCCTTTATTAAATCATCGCTGATGACTTGTTGATGTAGGGAAAATAATTGCTCAGTTTGAAGACCCAATTCTTCAAAAGTGGTGAGAGCTGTATCGGTCTTTAAAGCTTTAAAACGTATTAAAACATCAATTAATAGCGTTTTTAATTGTTGTAAATCATTCGATTCTTTAACCAATTTCACGTACAGATTAGCTCGACTATAAGTCACTCTGTTTTTTTCTTGCTCTGCTTCTAACTGTTCATTTAGTATTTTTTGACTGGAAAATTTTTCATCTATAAGTTGTTGTATGGAAAAAAGCACTAGTTGCAATTGAATAATGCTACTTTGCTTTAACTGCTGATTATAGGTATAGCTATCTTGCACGCGTGAAATAATATCTTCAGCAAGTAAGTTCTCATTTAACCATTGTTGAAAAACTTGTTTATTCGAGTTGGTTTGCTGTAGTAATTGACGATTTATTATAATTAACTCGTCATGTAACTTAACAAGGTTGCCGGTATTATCTGGCTGAAGTAGATCATCAATTAATTGGTCGACTGTTTGTAAACCATTAATTTGTTTTAGTGCCTTTTTCATTGGCACTAATTGATTTTTGGCTATCGCGTTGTCCTGAGCATTAGTTTGGTAAAATAAAGCGGAAACTAAGCCTATTGTAATTATGACCAATAAACATAGTGCAAAAAACTTAAGCCTAAACTGTTGGTAAAACGGCTTTAATTTGATTTTTTCATTGCTTTTTGGTTGCTCAGTGCTTTTGTCAATGTGCCCTGCAACGCCGTCAATATTACTCATAATGATTTTTTATTCTACATCCCTTAATAGTGGTAGTTTATACCAAACCACAATGATAATAATAGACTGATAAAGATTAAGTAAATATTTTACTCAAAAATTATATTAACAATTGCTTTGGATAGTTGAAGTGTCAATGAATATTGATTTATGTTGGAAGGTAAAAATGCAGTTTTAATTGCAATTCAACAGAGCTATAGCGCACATCAACTTGATGCGCGCGGTTCAAAACTGATTTTATGTTTAATAAGCTCTATTCGTTAAAACTTTAAATCTTGAAAAAGTGTTCTTGGTAGACTTTTAACTCTGCGATAGATTCCCTAATATCGTCTAAAGCTAAGTGTGCCCCTGTTTTTACTACTTTATCCAATACTTCAGGCTTCCAGCGACGTGCAAGCTCTTTTACAGTACTTACATCCAGATTGCGATAATGAAAATAATCTTCAAATTCAATCATATATTTATTAATAAAGCGTCTATCTTGTCCAATACTATTACCACACATAGGTGAAACACCTTTAGGTACGTATTGTTGAACAAAGGCAATAGTTTGAGCAGTAGCTTCAGCCAAACTCACGTCACTCTCACGACAACGTTTAGTTAAGCCTGACTGACCATGATGCTCAATACACCATTCACTCATATTATCTAAAACATCATCTGCTTGATGAATGGCAAAAACAGGCCCTTCAGCTAAAATATTTAACTGACTATCGGTAATAATAGTAGCAATTTCTAGTACTACATCAATTTCAGGCTCTAACCCAGTCATTTCTAAATCAAGCCAAATTAAATTGGTATTGTTACACGTCATAAATATCCCTTAAAAATTGCACAAGCAATAGCTAGTAATTATCAGTATAATAGCGGACAAATAACTAGGATTAAACAAAATGATTAAGACTTGTGGCTAAGAAAAAATTAACTAATGGTCAGCAAAGACGCATTAAAGCTAATCACGACAAAAAATTGCACACTAAAGTAAGCGCTAGTGGCGGTAAAGTTCAGTGGGAAGATGAGGAGCTAGGCGCTACTCAACAAGGTATTGTGATCAGTAGATTTGGTCAACATGCTGATGTAGAGGGTGCTGATGGTTCAATATATCGATGTAACTTACGCCGTTCTATTAAAACTTTAGTCTGTGGCGATAAAGTACTTTGGCGTTTAGGCAAAGAAACTCAACATAGCATTTGTGGCATTATTGAAGCCGTACATGAACGTGATACGGTACTAAGTAGGCCTGATGTTTATGATGGCGTAAAACCTATTGCAGCTAATATTAGCCAAATTTTAATTGTTTCTTCCGTATTACCCGCGTTTAACAGTGACATTATTGATCGCTACTTAGTTGCTGCTGAACAAACGGGCATAACGCCAGTGATTGTCTTAAACAAAATTGATCTACTTAGCGAGTTAAGCCAAAACGAGCAAGATGAAATTGAACAACAATTACAAATCTATAGAGAAATAGGCTATCAGATACTTTATGGTAGCAGTCAAACTAATGAAGGTATTAGCGAAATAAAAACTCAGCTAAGCCAACATATTAGTATTTTTGTAGGTCAGTCAGGTGTTGGAAAATCAACATTAGTGAATGCTTTAATGCCAGAGCTTGGCGTAGTTACTCAAGAGGTTTCACAAAACTCGGGGTTAGGGCAACATACAACAACCGTCGCTCGTTTATATCATTTTGAAGAAGGTGGTGACTTAATTGACTCCCCTGGTATTCGAGAGTTTGGCCTATGGCATTTAACACCTGATCAAGTATTTAACGGCTTTAAAGAGTTTGAGCAATTTCAAGGGTTATGTAAATTCCGAGATTGTAAACATAAAAATGATCCTGGCTGTGCATTAACCGCAGCTGCCGAGGATAAAATTCACCCTAAACGACTTGCTAGCTTTACCCGTATCATTGCGAGTTTAGGTGACAACAAATTAACTTCACGGTTTAATGATTAGTTACCAAATAAATTAAAACTAAGTAAATAAAGGAAAAAAAGTGTCTTCACAGAATCAATCTTCAACTACTAAGTTCAGCGAGAAAATTAAGATTGCCTTGCAATATTCAATGCCTAAGCATGCTATTTCTCGTTTAGTCGGAAAACTAGCTGCTGCTAAGATGGGTTGGTTAACCACTAAACTCATTGATATGTTCATCAAGGCATACAAGATCAATATGAACGAAGCAAAATTCAAAAATGCAAAAGATTTTGCCACCTTTAATGACTTTTTCACTCGTGAATTAGAAGAAGGTGCCCGTACTATTGATTCAGATTCGAGTACTTTATGTTACCCCGTTGATGGCGCAATATCTCAGCAAGGAGATATTGTTGAAGGAAGATTAATTCAAGCAAAAGGCTTTAATTATAGCCTTACTTCGTTGTTAGGTGGTGACGCAAGAACCGCAGCACCTTTTCAAAAAGGTAAATTCTCTTGTATTTATTTAGCACCAAAAGACTACCATAGAATTCATATGCCTATGGCTGCTACATTACGAGAAATGATTTATGTACCTGGAGAGTTATTTTCAGTCAACCCATTAACCGCGAATAACGTTCCTGATTTATTTGCACGTAATGAGCGTGTAGTAACAATATTTGATACCGAGCATGGTTCATTTGCCATGGTGCTTGTAGGCGCAACTATTGTAGCAAGTATAGAAACAACTTGGGCAGGCACTATTACACCGCCAGCAGGACAAGATATTTTCAGGTGGCAATATCCGGCAAAAGGTATTGATGCAATTACCTTTGAAAAAGGCGATGAAATGGGCCGCTTTAAATTAGGATCTACGGTTGTTAGTACCTTTGCTCCTAATATGGTTGAGTTTGCAGCTAATGCTGGACCTGAAACCGTAACAAAATTAGGTGAGCATTATGCAGATTTGATTGAAAAAAGTGATGACTAAATTAATGGTTGCTCATTAATTCAACAAAGTATAGGATTAGCAACCAAGTTTTACGACTATATTCGTAATTACTATTTAAATTTAAAACTTCAACCCTCTGGGTATAAAATAAAATTAATAATTGAGGCAATAAACATGGCACGTGATAGATCCGCAGTGAAGCCAACTGAAGCAGAGTTATCCTTACTCAATATTCTCTGGCAGATGGGGCCCGCTACCGTAAGACAAATTCACGAAGAAGTCACCGAAACACACAAAACAGGCTATACAACAGTACTAAAAATACTACAAATAATGCATGAAAAGTCATTAGTAATTCGTGATGAAACAAATAGAGCACATGTTTATGCTGCCGCAAATAGCGAAATTCACACACAGTCATCGTTAATTAAAGACCTGATAAGTAAAGCATTTGGCGGTTCAACCTCCAAATTAGTGATGCGCGCTATCGATGAATCAACGTCTGCTGAAGATATTAATGATATTCGACAACTTCTAAATTCTTTAGAAAAAGAGACCTAAAGCTACAAGCTCTAAAATAAAAATGTTAGATAACTTATTTACTAGCCCATTATTAACCAGTTTAGCACTCACCTTATTGCACTTTTTGTGGCAAGGCTTGCTTGTGGCTATAGTATTAAAGTCTGCATTACTTATTTTCAATAACAGTAAGCCTCAATTGCGTTATGCCTTATCGGCATTCGCTATGTTGGTTAATTTATTACTTCCTATTATTACATTTATTGTTATTTATCGAGCAGAGCTTTCGTCAAGTGACTTCCTTGTTAGTTCTTTTGCACTGAATGAATTTATCCAAGAATTAGAGCAACCTGATGCCCTATTTAGTTATAAGGAATTAATTGAAACCCTTAATACACTACTTCCTTATTTATCTGTTTTATGGCTTGCAACGGTTACCCTATTAGCGAGTAAATTATTAATAGAGATATCTACTGTTAATAAACTTCCGCTACAAGGCACTGTAGAACCAATCGACAAGCTACAAATTCGATTTGAAGAATTAGCAAAACAAATTAAGCTAAAAATATCTCCACGACTGTTAATTTCATTAAAAGTCGACGTTCCTATGGCCATTGGCTGGCTTAAACCTGTTGTTTTATTACCTGCAGCAATGATAAGTGGCTTGAATAACGCACAACTTGAAATGTTGATTTTACATGAGCTGGCCCATATTCGACGTCATGATTACTTCGTCAATTTTTTACAAACATTAGTAGAAATATTATTATTTTTTCATCCTGCGGTATCATGGGTTTCTAAGCAAATGCGTAACGAACGTGAATACTGTAGTGATGACATTGCTGTACAGCATTGTGGTGATGCAATTGCGTATGCACACACATTAGCAGACACCGCATCTTTATGTACTAAAATTCATAACAATACGATACCTAATATGGCAATGGCTGCATCAGGTGGTGATTTAAAACAACGCGTTATTCGTTTGGTTGATCATCACTGTGCTCCCAATAATAACATCAGTAAATGGTTTGCCAGTGCGACCATTATTTTCTCAATAGTCTTACTTTCAAGTAAACAATTACTGACCATTCCACTACTTGATATTTGGCCAAATGAAACGCCTTGGCAACAAACCAATAAAAATGAAGAAAGCAAGGTAGCTATCAACACTAAGAAACAAGGAAGCGTTAATACGTTCAGTGACAATTTTTATCAAACAGCAACAACGCCACAATTAACAAATCCAAATAATGCGCATGGCTCTCAAACGGTAGTAGATAAAAAGATACAATCAACCAATAGTACATTGGCTCCTTTAGTACCAGTAGATATGCCAATAGAAAAAGAATCTGATAGGGATGTTATTAAGCGTAATTCATTGGCATTAGATGCTCTTCAACCTAGTATTAACAAATCTGAGCAATCAAGTACTCAACGACATAACTCACTAAATAGTTCACCAAAAGGTACTTCAACTAAGTATGAAGAGCCAAGTAAGAATATTTTAACTAATGATTCATTAATGGTTAAAAAAGCATTTGAACGCTCAACCTCAGCTAACTCTTACCAACAAGAGTTAATACAACTAAGAGATAGCTCAAATATAGCGAAAAGGTTTCCCAACAATCAATCTATCAACGAATCCGAGCATCACACTGTATTAAAAAATGAGTTTAGTACGAATATAGATAAAAGAAACACATCTCAAGAGAGAAGCTTTTTGAGTCATACTATCGATGAATCAAAAATAATTAATAAATCAGGTACCACATTAAATAATGTTAATTTACCAAAAGAGAATAAAGTTATAACCATTACCCCAATTAGACGTAATGCAAAAAAGCTAAAATCTGTAAACCCTATCTACCCCAACCTAGCAAAACGTAAGGGCATAGAACTTGAAGTAGAAGTAAATTTTACTATCGGTATTAATGGAAAAATTAAAGATCTTCAGTTTATTAATCAACAAAAAGTTAGCTATTTTAAAAACTCAATTCGTTCAGCAATAAAACAATGGCGGTTTCTACCTGCTAAAGTTAATGATAAGCCGGTAGAAAGCCAAATGTCTAAGGTGTTTGCTTTTAGTTTACATCGTTAGTCTTAACTAACGCTTTTTGTCTCTGACTTCTTATTTTTTCCTTTTCTTTTCATCTTTCCTTTACGTTGTTCCATTTTGCTTGCCCACTTAACTTGTTGCTCTGTCGTTAATACATTAAACAGTGCATTTTTTGTTTTTGCTTTAGCTAAAGACATTTGAGCAAACGTTTCTTTATATGAGTCATGTAGCGAAATATAAGTTTGTTCATCAAACTTTTCAGCTTGTAACAATAACTTTTCTGCTTCTTTGAATTGCTTTATTTCCGCTCGTAATGAAACATCTTGTTCCTTAGATTCCGCTCTTATTGCTTTCATCTGAGTTTTTTGTTCTTCCGAAAGACCAAGATACTTACTCATTTTTTTCATCATATCTCTACCCTTATGATGACGTTCACTCTTTTGATGATGCTCATGTGACTTAGCCTCCACGCTATCTTCTGACACATTAGCGTTAGAGATACTTGTAAATGCTAAAACGGCACATACAGCTGAAATAGAAACAATAGTTTTCATTGGTTTGGTAATATTCATTGTTAGCTCCAAAAGTTTTAATAAATTAATTTAACGAGACCTAGTATAAATAAATCAATGCAAAGAAACGCAAAGCCAATGTAAAGATTAGGTAAAGGTTGCACAATGAATTACAAGTTAATTATGATTAAGGTAAAATGGCGTTACTTCTAACATAAGGTAAGAATTCACTTGAATAAAAAGCATATATTATTAATTGATGATGATCATGAGTTAGCAGAGCTTTTAGTCGATTACTTAGCCCAGCAGAATTTTCTTGTTCACTGCTGCTTTGACGGTCAATCTGGTCTCGAGCAGGCTTTCACTAATAAATACGATTTAATCTTACTTGATGTAATGATGCCAAAGCTTAATGGTTTTGAAGTATTGAAAGCACTGGGTCAAGAGCACAAAACGCCTGTTTTAATGTTAACAGCGAAAGGCGATCATAGTGATAAAGTTCGAGGCTTAGAATTAGGTGCTGATGATTACCTAGCAAAACCTTTTCATCATCAAGAATTATTAGCACGTATTAATGCAATTTTACGTCGAATTCAATTAGTGAGCCAACAAAACGAGCCTTCCATTCAAGCGACTCACGAACAAGAAAAGTCTCTTTTAACAGTAAATGATATAGCACTTAATCATGCGATAAGAGCGGCCTCTTGCCATGGGAATTCCATTGAATTAACAGGTACTGAATATCAAATATTAACGTTATTATTAGAAAATCACGGTAAAATAATTTCTAAAGATACCATTTCAGAGCAAGTATTAAGCCGAAAACTTAGTCCGTTTGATCGTAGTATTGACGTACATATTGGTAATATTCGTAGAAAATTCCTTCCTTTTTGTTCCGGTGAAAAAATAAAAACAGTCCGTGGTGCTGGTTATTTATTCTTAACAGGTGAGGATAGTTAACATGTCTCTTATCAAGACGTCGTCTAAAATGAAGACCTTGTTATCTTCATTTACCGTTAAGCTATTTGTGTGGTTTTGGCTTATTGCTATTACATCAATTATTAGTACACGCTGGATTTCTCAACAGCTGTCAAATGATGCTATTCGTGAAGTAGTTAGCCAAGAGCCAAAACCTGATGAACTGTATCAATTAAACAAAATGGCAAAACGTATTACACGTCATAAAGCAGACAACATTGAGCAATTATTAACACAACAAGAAAAAAGACTTGTCCGCACACCCTTTAATATTTGGTTAAAAAGTACCGATGACAATTCAAGGGTGGTTAGTGCTATACCGTTGCCAACAAAGCTACAACGCGTATTAACTGATTACCTTAGCGAGAACTCTTTTACTCAACCAAAAACTAGCTTTTTTTCACACACAGAAGTGGTTGGTCCGGCGGTAATCAATATTAATAATCAGGCTTATCAACTTTTTATTTCGCGTAAAGTTCACAAACAAAATATAAGTCAAATTGTTCAATCGCTACCCTACTGGCTGCGTATTCTTACGCCAACTTTAATCAGTTTTTTACTCTGCTTGCTACTAGCACACTCATTTAGTAAGCCTATTCGCCTCATTAAAAAAGCAACGACAAAATTAGGTCAAGGTGATTTTGACTCTCGTGTTGAAGGCGTTGGTCAACTTAGTGGCGAGCTAGAGCAATTAGCAAATAGTTTTAATAAAATGGCAGAGCAACTACAACAAAACCAAAGCTCACAACGGCGTTTATTAGGTGATGTTTCACATGAACTTCGTTCACCTATGACAAGGCTGCAAATGGCACTAGGGTTAGCACAACAAGAATCAACAACACCACAAGCCCGTGAACAATATTTACAGCGTTGCCAACGAGAAATCGATCGGTTAGATCATATGATTGAAAATGTATTAGTACTCTCTCGATTAGAAAACACCTTACAAAAAGCAGAATATGAACAAGTTAATCTGTCGACATTGATACAAAATATTATAAACGATGAGCAATTTATAGCTGATAAGAAGTCTATTAAAATTAACTATATTGCGCCTGCTAAAATAATACTATTAGCTGACCAAACCTTACTCACAAGTGCAATTAGTAACGTACTTAACAACGCAGTAAAATATAGCCCAGAACAAAGCGCGATTAATGTTAAATTATCGGTAGAAAAACAAAAGGTTATTTTAGTCGTTAGTGATAGCGGCAATGGCGTGCCTGAAGAGTCATTAACGCAGCTTTTTACACCATTTTATCGGGTAAATCTTGCGAGAGATCGTGCAACAGGTGGAACAGGTTTAGGTTTAGCAATAGCGAAACAAGCTGTTATCACGCACCAAGGTGAAATTCTTGCTAAAAATAACGCAGATAATGGATTATCTGTTATTATCGAACTTCCTTATTTTGAATAAAATAATATATTAACAAAGACGTATTTACTTATCTATGAACACATCTGCTTCTACTCAAAAAAAGTCACTTTTTTCACATAAATTATTAAAAATAATTCCGGCAATATTTATAAGTATCTACCTGATTATTTGGGGTATTTCATCGCCTCTTAGTAAGTATTTTATTGAGCCTTTATTACAAGAACAAGGATTAACACTATCATCTGAGGCGAGTATTTACTACAACCCCTTTTTAAGCCAATTAACGATTAGTGATTTTGCTCTATACAGCAATAATGCAAATGAAGCAGAAAAAGTACTTTCTTTAAATAAATTAACCGTTCGTTTAACGTTATATCGTTTATTGTTTGACGAAATAGTCGTCAGCGAATTTGAATTAAATGACGTTTATCTTAAAGTAGTCAAAACCCCTTCTCAGTTAATCATTGCGGGTATTGATTTAAATAAAGAAAGCGATACGGCACCTGAAGAAAAAACGCCTGAAACTGTATCAGAGCCACTTCCGTATCAACTGATATTACCGCGACTATCATTAAATAAAGTCAATATTGATATAAATAATAACGAAATACCTCATCAAATAGATATCAATGAACTATTAATTAGCGAAATAAAAGCAAACCTAGAATCTCAAACTGCACGAGTAAGTTTCCAGAGCGCTATAGATGGCACAGCACTAGAAATAGTTGCTGATGCAGTATTTGATAATGGACAAGGTGAAGTTAATAGTCAGTTATCAATAAACGATTACCCAATTCAAAAAATACAGCCTTACGTCACTGAACTCTCTGAACTTAGCGGTTTTCTTTCATTTACAAGTCAGCAAAAAGTAACTATCGCGTCAGATATAGTTACTTTACATGTTAATAAAGCGGAACTGAGTAACAAAGATCTTATCGTTGGTTATCAAGAACAATTTTTTAACCTTAAATACTTTAAAACAAGTATCGATGATTTACTACTTACGCTTAATGGCGATAAGATCACTGAACTAAGTGGTATGAGCCAACTAACGCTAAATGATGCAGAGGTTCATTATGAAAAAACAAGTCAAAAGTTGGCTTATATTAAGCAATTAGCATTACAAGATATTAGCTTTTATTTAACTGACGGCGAGCCGCAAGTAAAAATAGCAAACCTTATTATTGACGAAATTTATGGCTCAAAAAATGAAGAGACAACATACCCACCTATCGTTGCTTTAAAACAATTTAGTGTTAAAGATGTTTTTGCCAATGCAAAACAACTCTCTATCGATACGATAATTTTAGATAGTTTACAAAGTAACTTAATTTTAAATGAAGAAAGTGCGATAGCTAATTTAGTTTCATTACCTATATCAGAAGCCGAACCTGAAAAAGATGAGGTGCTAGAAGAAGTGGTAACAGTTGAAGTTGAAACCTCACCACAAGAAATCCCCTTCATTATTTCATTAAACAAGTTTTCATTAATAAGCGATAACCAGCTAACTCTCATAGATAATAGTGTTGAGCCTATGATGCAAAGTAAAGTGATTATAGACACACTAACGTTAGGTGCATTAAGTAATGCAGCGAACAAACAAGAAGAGCAAACACCATTTGAATTAAAAGGCCGTATTAATAAATATGCGCATTTTGACTTTAAGGGCTTCAGCCTGCCCTTTTCTCAAACACAGAAACACCATTTAGAAGGATCTTTACAAGAGCTTTCGTTGCCAGCAGTCTCTCGCTACATGAAAAAAGCGGTAAATATGGAACTAAAAAGTGGACAACTCAATACTGACATAAAGGTGACGCTAACTGGCGAAGAACTTAATGGCAAAGTGCTTATTCTCTTACGGAGTTTAGAAACAGCCGTAGCAGGAAATGATGAAGCGGGCTCTTTAATTGATCAAGGTGCATTACCTTTTAATATGGCACTTGGTATGCTGAAAGATGGTCATGGTGATGTAGAGCTTGACGTAGATCTATCGGGTTCAACCTCAGATCCAAGCTTTGGTATGAGTAGTATAGTAACGTTAATAACCCAAAAAGCAATTTGGATGGCTACAAAAGACTATGTTATGACTACATTCGTCCCTTACGCTAATGTTGTTTCTGTTGCGATGAGTGTAGGTGAATTTGCCTTAAAATTACGCTTTGATGATTTGATATATCAAACTAAACAAATTGAGCCAAACGAAGCACAGCAAGCCTACTTGCAAGGCTTTATCGCGCTAATGCAAGATAAAGAAAAAACCCGAGTAAATATTTGCGGCATTAGTGTTCCAGCCGATATAAACTTAAATGCCGGCACTAAAGTAACTGATATAAAACACATCAATCAACTAAAAGAGATTGCTGAACAACGAGAAGCCACGTTTAAAGATTATATTATTGAGCATGGTGGCATTGCCTCATCAAGGCTATTATTATGTGCACCTAAAATAGATAGCAGCGAAAACGCACAACCGCGTATAGAGTTGTCTGTTTAATCCCATTTATTATCATAAAATTAGCTCTGTCTTAGCAGAGCTAATTTCTGCGTAAATCAATCTCCGCAAGTATAAATAGTGTCGATATAACTTTACGAGTAACCGTATGGAATATTGATCGTAGATATACCTAGTTAAATAAACTAAGATAATAATATTATTATATTTTAAACGCTCTTTTACTGTTAAAGCTCTTACGTTTAGAGGATATGTTTTATTGTTTTTTATTAAGTTTACCTATTTTATTATTTTTCTTGTTGGCCTTATTACGCCTGCCTTCAGTCATGAGCATTCTTCAAAATTCACTAACGAATATTCTGTTGAAATGTTAACGTCTGAAGATGGTTTTGTTGCGTCAGAAATCTATTCAATTATTCAAGATAATAAAGGGTTACTTTGGTTTGGCACCGGTGAAAATGGTGTTATGCGTTATGATGGCCGTAAAGTTACTCTTTTTGAATTTGACGGTATTAGTACTAACAGCTTATCCCATAATTATGCTGGCAACCTGATGTTAGACCGTGAAGGGAAAATATGGATAGGCACTTGGGGAGGTGGCGCTAACCTATATGAACCTAAGACAGGAAAATTTGAGCACTTTGTTCATGAACCCGAACGAGCTGACTCTATTTCATCTAACCGTATACAAAGCTTACACCATGATAAAGAAGGAGCTATTTGGTTAGGCTCATATGAACATGGTTTAAATAAATACCTTGGAGATAATAGTTTTGAGCACGTTCAAAATATTGAAGGCGTCGACTCGAGTTTATCTCATAATAGAATATGGGATATTGAAGACAACGATAGTAATAGCCTTTGGGTGGCGACTAGCTTTGGTTTAAATTTATATAATAAACGTAATCATACTTTTTCCCATTTTCTCCCTGAGCCAGCCAACTTAACGCCCACAGGCGCAAACGAAATTAGAAGCATTTTAAAGACGTCACAAAATAAAATTTATATTGGCACTCAAAAAGGTCCATTTATATTTGATACAGTGAATAATGTTTTTACCCCCTTAGAAACTTTAATCGATGAAACCTTAGGTCAAGTCAACTCAATGATTGAAGATCATGAAGGTAATATTTGGTTTGTAACGAGTAAAGGCTTATTTCATCAATCACAAACAAGTTCTCACATTGAAAGATTTGAGCTTGAATACAGTCATGGTTTAAGAATAGTTTTTGAAGATAGCTCCCAAACACTCTGGGTTACTAATGAGAATCACGGTATTTACAAAATAATACCAAAACGAAAATTTAAAACTATTAATAGTGATAATTTAACAGCCCCCAATGGCATCATTGTTGATCCTAATGGCGATGTATTAATCGCATCATCATTATCTGCATTGTATAAATGGCATGTATCAGCACAAAAGTTAGAAACATTATCCCCAAATATTTTTAGTAATGAGAATAGTTATGAAGGAAATCGCTTATTCGATAAGCCTATTATGATTTCGGATGGAGTAAACAGCTTATGGCTTGGACAAGATGATGGGTTAGCTAAATTTAACTTCATAACCCAACAAGTTCAATTATTAAAATATCCTCCTTCAGATCCTCATTACAAACAGTTCAGAGAGATACGAGCACTTAACATTGATCGCCATGGAACCCTTTGGATTGGAACATATAAAAACGGTATATATCACTATAATCCATCGACTAAAACCTTTACTCACTTAGATGATTCTTTGGGCCTATCTCACCCTGAAGTATTAAAAATATATAAAGATAATGAACAAAAAATTTGGGTTGGGACCGGAGATGGCTTAAACCTATGGGATGAAGATAATCATAAATTTGTAGTATTTAAAAATGATATAAATAAAACGGGCAGTTTATTAGGAAAAATAGTACAAGATATACATCAGTCCAAAGATGGTAAATTATGGATTGCCACGCAAAAAGGGCTCAATTTATATTTACCTGAAACCAAAACTTTCCAATATTTTGATAAAAACAATGGTTTACCCACATCGTTAATTCGTGCAATTACCGATGATAATATGGGAAATTTGTGGCTAACAACCAACAAAGGAATTTCAAAATTAGATCCTCTATCTGGAGATATTACCAACTTTGACCGCTATAGTGGCTTATTAGGCTTAAACTATTATCCGGGCAGCCTAGTAAAAGCTGATGACGGAACATTATTTACCAGTAGTCAACGAGGAGTTGAGTTTTTTAGTACCTCACCTATTGAAACAAATGATTATGAATTTAATATTGTTTTAACGGGTTTTAATAAAATGGGAAAGCCCATAAAGCTTGATACCCCATACGCTTATGTTACCGAGATGCAACTGTCTTATCGTGATTACTTTTTCTCTTTTGAATTCTCTGTTTTAGACTTTATTTCTCCTAACAAAAATATGTACGCTTATAAATTGGAAGGATACGATGAAAACTGGATTGATATGGGTAATAGAAATATAGTTTCATTTACTAATTTAGATGGTGGTACTTATAAATTATTAGTTAAAGCAACAAACAGTAGTGGTAAGTGGGGTGATAAAATATTATCCATTGATCTTATTGTATCTAACCCTCCCTGGAAAACGTGGTGGGCTTATAGTTTATATGTATTAGTCTCTATTCTAACTATATTTGTCTTTATTTATTTGAGAACACGACTACAACAGAAAGAAATTGATATTCAGAAAAAATTTGTTGTTGTACTTGAGGAGCAAGTCATGGAAAAAACGGCATCATTGAACGCCCAAGCTAAAGATTTAATAGCAGTAAATAAACAATTGAAGATACTTACTTATCAAGATGGGTTAACCGGTTTATATAATCGACGATATTTTGATAAGAGGTTAAATGAAGAAATAAGCAGGCATCACCGTCAGCAACAACCCCTTTCTCTTATTATTGGCGATATAGATCACTTTAAACTTTTTAATGATTTTTATGGTCATCAAAAAGGTGATGATTGCCTTAAAAAAGTAGCACAATGCATTATTGATAATGTGGCCCGTATCACAGATGCCAATTGTCGTTATGGAGGCGAAGAGTTTGCCATTATTCTGCCAAACACCGCTGTTGCAGAATCGACACTTATTGCTGAGCGCTTATGCTCAGCCATAGAAAATATGAAAATTATCCATGAAAAATCAAGAACTAGTGAATTTATTACATTAACACTAGGCGTGGTAACTGTACTTCAAGAGCAAAAGACATCCGTAGACTCAATCGTACTAAGCGCCGACAAAGCCCTTTATCTTGGCAAATCCAATGGTAGAAATAACATAACTCGCGCTGAGTATAAGTCATAAAAAAAATTGATAAAATAGGTTCTTTATTTAACTTTCACTATTTCTGGGTTATGCACATATTTTGCACATTGTTTAGTTATGCTTATACATCGCTAAGTTATTTTAAGCCTTAGCAGTGTATAAGTCTTAAGTTATGCTTAAACCTTAAGTTATGTTTAAACATTATTGATAATCACAAATATTGCAATGTCACTCGTTATTTATCCAGATTAGATTAGGATCTTCCTTTCAAATGAAAATTCAAAATAAACTATTTTTGATCTTATTTAGCTTTAGTTTTTTACTCGTCACTTTATTAGTCTTCCTAATGCAATGGAGCATTGGCAAAGGCATGATTAACTATGTAAATACCAAAGAGGTAGAAGCGCTTAAACCCGTGGTGATAGAGCTAGCTAAAGAATATCAGATAGAAAATAACTGGGTTAGCATGACTGGACGTCATGATAAATTTATTCGTTTAATTTCAGAACAACTTGCTGCAAGCGAATTTTCCCCAAAACAAAAAAAACGCTCATCTGAACACTTAGCTTTTCGTCAACCTCCACCAACTCGTCCTTCATCAGAGCAAGGTTCTCGTCCACCTAGAAATGACTTACATGAAGGAAGAACACCACCACCATCGCGAGAAAATGAAGCCTTTTATGCTTTACTTGATCGCAACCAAAATCTTGTGGTTGGTAGATATATTGAGGAAATAGATTACAGTAAAACAGAAATAGTAGTTAAAGAGATTATCGTTGGTTATTTTGCTGTTTCTAAGCGTAATCAGCTTACCCAAGGCTATGAAGTCGACTTTATTGAGCAACAACAATATTACTTATGGATTATAGCCCTATTTGTTATGAGTTTAGTTGCTTTAGTAACTCTGCCATTAGCTCGGCATTTAGTTGAACCTCTAAAGCTAATAACTCAAGGAATGCACAAACTCACCCAAGGTGACTATCAACAATCTATTAATTTAAACAGAGAAGATGAACTTGGAAGACTAAGTAGAGATTATAATGAATTAGCGCATTCTTTGGCAGAGAGTGAAACGACTAGAAAGCGTTGGTTAGCTAATATATCCCATGAACTACGCACACCTGTAGCTATCTTACGTGGCGAATTAGAAGCGATGTTAGATGAAGTGAGACCATTGAATAAAAAAAATATTGCTTCAGCAAATGACGAGGTAAAGCATCTTCAGCGATTAATTGATGACTTAAATTTACTGACCAGTGCTGACATTGGCGGTATGCGCTATCGTAAAAAAAATGAAGAATTAACACAGTTAATGCATGGCGTGATAGATAAATATCGTAGTTATTTGAATGATGCTAATATCACACTTGATATTGAAATCATTGAACAAAGTATTAATGTTTACGTCGATAAAACTCGCCTTTGCCAATCATTTGAAAATATTATTAATAATGCGATCAAATATTCATCCGCATCATGCTTTAAAATATCCTTGAGCATTGAAAATTCTCATCATCACTCAAACGTATTGATTAAATTTGAAGACAATGGTGTCGGCGTAGACGATATTCATTTGAGTCATTTATTTGAACATTTATACCGTGTTGAAGATTCTCGAAATAGAAAAACAGGCGGTTCAGGTTTAGGTTTATCGATATGCCGACATATTGTCATGGCACATCAGGGAGAAATTACCGCTGAAAACTCGCCTCTTGGTGGTTTAGCTATTATTA